>NZ_JAQQDB010000032.1:0-85854 GCF_046030135.1 Caballeronia jiangsuensis | reverse complement strand
ACGTTTCCTCGATGATCCGTTCGTTTCAGGCGGGCGGATGTATCGCACGGGCGACCTCGCAAGATATCGTGCCGATGGGAATATCGAGTTCCTCGGCCGTAACGATCATCAGGTCAAGATTCGCGGCTTCCGTATCGAACTGGGTGAGATCGAAGCGCAGATCGCCAGTCATCCGGCTGTGCGGGAGGCGGTGGTTATTGCGCGTGCTCGACAGCAGGATCAGCAGCTTGTCGCGTACGTCACGCTGGTTTCAGAGATCGATACGAGCGCTTTGCGTGAACATCTCGATTCGCGTCTGCCCGACTATATGGTGCCATCGGCCTTCGTCGTGCTCGATGCGCTGCCGCTGACACCTAATGGCAAGCTCGATCGCCGCGCATTGCCTGATCCGCAGTGGCAAGACCTTGCAGCTTATGTCGCACCGCGCACGTCGATCGAACATTCGCTCGCGCAGTGCTTCGCCAGTGTGCTTGGTCTCGAACGTGTCAGCGTCTTCGATAACTTCTTCTCGCTCGGTGGACACTCGCTGCTCGCCGTACAACTGATGGCGCTTATCGACGCCCGGCTCGGACAGAACATATCCATCCGGGTCCTGTTCCACGCCCCATCGGTGGCCGAGCTGGCGGACCATCTGAGCACTGCGCCCTCCAACACGGAGTTCGACGCCATCCTGCCGATCCGTACTCCCGGCGACGGCGCGCCGCTGTTCTGCATTCACCCGGTCGGCGGACTCGCCTGGAGCTATGCGGGACTTGCTCAAAGCATCGAAGGAAATCGGCCAATCTACGCCGTGCAGACGCCCGCGCTCCAGCAACCCGATCACAGTCCCGCGAATATCGCGGAAATGGCGAGCGATTACATCGAGCGCATCCGGAGCGTTCAGCCTCAAGGGCCCTATCGGCTGTTCGGCTGGTCTTTCGGCGGACTGGTTGCCTATGAAATGGCGACGCAGCTTCAACGCGCGGGCGAGACCGTCGATCAGCTCGTTCTGCTGGACTCGCGCCTGCCCGATGGCCGGGAAGCGCGCGAATTCGACGAATGCGCGCTCATGGCGGCGGCCTTTTCCAACATGCCTGAGGAACTCACGCTCGCGCTTCGCGAGATGCAGACGACTACGGAGCGTGTCGATGCCCTGCGCCAGCATCGGCTGATTCCGGCGTATATCACCGATGGACACGTGATGACGCTGATCGATGCAACGCGGCGGAACATGCATCTGCAAAGCACGTTCGCGCCAGCGCAGTTCGGCGGCGATATCGTCTACTTCACAGCCACGCGGTCCGAAGCGGACGGTCAGGCGCCGCATGTCGCGCAATGGCGCGAGCGGGCGGAAGGCGCTGTCGTGAACTTCGATATCGATTGCGCGCACGGCGAAATGTGCCAGCCTTCCTCGCTCGCAACGATCGGACGAAGTCTCGCTTCGTTGAGCGTCTTCGAAGCTTCGGCGCGTCGGCATCCGGGTGAGGAACTCGGCGTGAAGTGAAGCTTGCCATCGGCTGCACGGCCGATGGCAAACAACGAAGAGGAGAAGTCAGATGATCGTTCGAATGTCACCAACAAAAAAAGCGGCGGCGCATGGCGCGCCGCCGCTCGTCACGCGAAGCGAAAAGTCAGCTTTCGCGCCGGTTATTTCGATCGCTATGCTTGCGCACGTTGCTCGCGAGTTCGGAAATGATCTCGGTCGCCGCGCCGATGATCTGGTTGAAGTCGAAGCCCGCGCGCGTCATCTCGCGATAGAAGGACCGGGCGAGCAGCTTCGAGAGCTGGCTCGGATTCTGGATCGATTGAGCAACGATGTCACCGATAGTCTGATCCGTCGAGCGCTTCAGCGTCATGCGCGCGAAGGGCGAGGAAACGAGCTTCTGCAGTCTGTCCGCTTCGACGGCCCGCGTGATGAACGCCGCGAAAATGCGCAGCAGCTTGAGGTCATGTTCATCGAACCGCTGTTTGTCTCGCGGCCCCGAAACCTGCACCACGCCAATCGCCTTTCCATTCGACTCGAGCACCGAGAACATCTTGTCGCGCGCGTCCGAATATTCGACGATGGCCGCCGTCGCCCCGAGATGCACCTCGCCGAAGGAAACATAGTGCCCCGAGCACACGTCGGCGATCCGCTCGTCCGCCGTCACCGAGACGACACAGCGTTTCGCACCCAGCGCCTCGGCGACCATCGACGCGAGTTCTTCGGGTGAGCCGACGGAATTGCCCGTGACCGCAACGGCGGTTTCTGCGACTGGCTCTTTGAAAACAGGGTTCGAATTTGTCATGTGCGCATCCACCGGAAAGTTACATCGTGTTATCGGATCGTCGGTCAGTCTTACGTTCCATGAAGGCCCGGACCGACAGAACATGTGAATGAAGTCAAGTTAGACGTGGAAAGTTAGGAACCTGTTAGCGGGATGCATCGGCCACTTTTACCCCGCTGCTTCGTGACCTAATCCGGTTCTAACTCTCGAGCGTCAAGCTGTCTCCGTTCGATCCTAACAGGTGACAATCATGAAACGCCCCTCTTTCGTGCAGCGACGCAGCGTCAGAATCCGTAATGGCCGTTTCGACATATCGGTCGAGGATTCGGGCAGCGCCGGCACGCCCTGCGTGCTGCTTCACGGCCGCGGCGAGTGCAGCGGCGTGTGGCGCACGCTGACGGAATCCGCCTGCGCCGACAACCGTTTCGTATCCATCGATCTGCGCGGGCATGGCGATTCGAGCTGGGACCCGGAGCGCGCATACGACGCGCGAACGCTCGCCGGCGACGTGCTCGAAGTCCTGCTTGCAATGAACATACGAAAGCCCGTGCTGATCGGTCATTCGCTCGGCGGCAGCGTCGCATTGCATCTTACGGGAATGCTCGAACAGTTCACGTCGGGTTTGGTCCTGGTCGACTTTGGACCGGATTCCGATGGCGCTGGTTCGCAAAAAGTGTTCGCTGAAATACGCGAAACGCCGGCGCGTTTCAACTCGATCACCGAGTATGCGCAGTGGCTGCAGGAGCGCCGTCCGCTTGCGAATGAACGTGCGCTGCAACATCTCGCGGCGCATGCGCTGCGTCGCACGAATACGGGCGCGTTCGAGCCGAAGCTCGACAGGGCCGTCGCCGATGACTCGCCGAAGGACAACGCGCGCGACGAGCATGTCTGGGCCATGCTCAGGTCCGTGCGTTGCCCGAGCCTCGTCGTGAGAGGCATCGGGTCTGCATTGCTCACGCCGCAGATCGCGTGGCGCATGGCGAATCAGGCGCTGCCCAAAGGGCAACTCGCGACGATCCCGCGCGCAGGCCACTCCGTGATGACCGACAATCCCGACGAATTCAACCGGACGATCCAGATGTTCCTTGCGTCTCTTGCACCCGCAGCGAGCGGAGACGCGTCATGTTCTCGCTGATCCCTCCGCAGATTCGACGCGAGTCGATGCCGCGCATTGTCGTCGCTGTCATCGCCGGGTTTGTCGGGGCCATTTGCAGCGCCGAAATCGCGCGGCTGATCAGTACCGTCGCCAGCGGTCACATACCCACGCGCGCACTTGCGATCGGTTTCTTCGCCGTCTGCGCGGCACAGTTGCTCTTCAGAACGACGTCGCAGATTCTCATCATGGACTTCGGGCAGCAGGTGATATGCAGCCTGCGCATCGAGTTGTGCCGGAAGATCCTTCATACGCCCTATAAAAAGCTGGAGGCGCTCGGAAAGCCGCGCCTGCTCGCCATTCTCACGACGGACGTCAACACGTTCGCGCAGGCCGCACAGATGCTCCCGGTCGTGTTCGGACATCTGGTCCTCACCGCCGTATGTCTCGCGTATATGGCCTGGCTTTCCTGGCAGGCATTCGCGTGCTTCTTCGTGTTTCTGATCACCGCGGCGGTCATTTATCACAGCGTGGAGCGCTGGCCGCTGCGAGAAATGCAGGCGGTTCGCGATCAGCTCGACGTCATCTTCCGGCATTTCCGCTCGCTGCTCGAAGGTACGCGCGAATTGCAGCTCAATACTTCGCGAGGCCGATACTTCACCGATCATGTGGTCCATCCGACCGCGCATCGGTTCAGGCGATCCTTCACGCGGGCGATGCTTCTCTATTCGCTCGTCGCCAATGCAGGCGGCATGTTGTTCTATGTGGCTATCGGCCTGATCCTGCTCGTCGTGCCGCACTGGTTTCCGCAATCGCCGGGCGTTCTCGTGACGCTCACGCTGCTGCTTCTGTTTCTGATCCAGCCGGTCAGCGAAGTGATGACGAGCTTGCCGATTCTGCGTCAGGCGTCCATCGCACTGGGGCGCATCCGCATTCTCGATGCCGAGCTGACGCACGCACCGAATGACGACACGCCCGCGACGCAGGACGACCCGTTCGCCGTCACGAAAGAAGGTGCGCCGTTGCTCAGATTCGCCGGCGTATCGCATCGCTATCCGGGGCTGACCGAGGATCGTCCGTTCACGCTCGGACCGATCGATCTGTCGATCAGACAAGGCGAGGTCGTCTACCTGATCGGAGGAAACGGCAGCGGCAAGACCACGCTCGCGATGCTGCTGCTCGGGCTCTACGAACCCGAGCAAGGACATGTCGAGCTGAACGGCATCAAGGTCGACAGGCATAACCTCGTGCAGTATCGTCAGCGCTTCTCGGCTGTGTTCGCCGACTTTCATCTGTTCGACGAAATCCTGTGTCAGGATCAGGCTCAGGTCGACAAGCAGGCGACGCACTATCTGCGCACGCTCGAACTCGATCACAAGGTAAGCATCCGGGACAACCGGTTCAGCACCACCAGTCTTTCGTCGGGGCAACGCAAGCGGATGGCGCTGATCTCGTCGTATCTCGAAGATCGCCCGATCTATCTTTTCGACGAGTGGGCCGCCGATCAGGACCCCGTGTTCAGGCGCGTGTTCTACACGGAGCTCATTCCCGATCTCAAGCGCCGCGGCAAGACGGTCATCGTCATCTCTCACGACGACGCCTACTTCGAATGCGCCGACCGGCTCGTACAGGTGGCGCAAGGCCGTCTCGTCGATGTATCGGCCGAAGCGCTGAAGGCGGGTTTGTACGCGAGACGCAACGACTCGCCCGTGGCCGACTGAACGTGTCGGGGCCGTCCGGTTAAAACTTCTTATCGAGTTAAACCATGCTCAGCTTTCCTCTTACGCCCGCGCAGCTCGGCATCTTCTTTCGACAACAAGTCGACTTGCAGGATCCCCGATACAACCTCGCGCATCTGACGGAGATTGCCGGGCCGCTCGATATCGACGTGCTGGAATCGGCCTTGCGGCAGACCATCTCGGAGGCGGACGCGGTGCAGGTTCGTCTGCGCGGCACGGAAGGATTGCCGCATCAGGTACTGGAGCCGGTCGATTTCAGGCTCCCGGTGCTCGATGTCAGCGGCGAGGCAAACCCGCTACAGGCAGTCGAGGATCATGTGCAGGCCCGACGTTCCACCGCGTTCGATCTCGATCAGTGGCCATTGTTCAACGTGGCATTGCTTCGGACCGCGCCGGACCGGTTCTTCCTGTTTCTGTGCTTTCATCATCTCGTGTTCGATGGCTACTCGTTTCTTCTGTTCATCGAGCGGCTCGCGGAGATTTATTCGGCCCTGAAAAGCGGATCGCAACCCGCTCCGGCGACATGGAGCCGGCTGGCCGATCTGCTCGCGGATGACGAGGCGTATCGCGCATCCAGCGCCTTTCAAAAGGATCAGCAGTACTGGAGCGAGCATCTGGCCAATTGCCCGGAACCTCCGATCATCGCCGCGGACGTGGAGAATCCATCGCCTGAAGTCACGACGGTCAAGGCAAGGATCAACCTGCCGCCGGAAACGGTGGCATCCCTGCGTCAAACCGCTCAACAGAACGGCACCTCGTGGTCGCAGTTCATCACGGCCGCGATGGCCGCCTATCTGGCTCGCGTAAGCGGTCAAGCCGATGAAGTGGTGCTGGGCATGCCCGTCACTGCCCGCGTCGGGCGAACGGCCAAGAACGTGCCGGCCATGATGTCCAACGTGCTGCCGCTGCGAGTGCCCGTCGATCCGCGCGCGAGCATGATCGAACTCGTCAAGCAGGTTTCCGCGCAGAGCCTTCGCGTGTTGCGTCACCAGCGTTATCGGATCAAGGATATCCGGCGCGATCTCGAACGCCTCGACATCGGTCAAAGATTGTTCGGCCCGATCGTCAATATCATGCCCGGCTTCAATAGCGCGATCGCGTTCACGGACTGCGAGGTTGCATCGACGCGCACCTTTTCCGTCACGCCCGATGACCTGACGTTGCACGTCCACGACGAGGGAGAGCAAGTGGGCCTGAGACTGGTATTCGATGCCAGCGCGGCAATGTACAGCGCCGAGGCGGTGCAGACGCACTTGCGGCGGTTCACGCATTTTCTCGAACAGGCGATCGCGCAGCCCGATGTCCCGTTGCATACCCTTCCCCTGCTGCTGCCCGGCGAGCGCGACGTGCTCGATAAATGGAACGGGACGGCCACGCCCTTGCCGCAGGCGCAGTGCATCCATCAGTTGTTCGAGCAGCAGGCTGCGCGCACGCCGGATGCGGTCGCGCTCGTCTTCGAAGGCCAGTCCGTCACCTATGCGCGGGTCAATGAGCAGGCCAACCAGCTCGCCCATCAGTTGATTGCGCTGGGCGTCGGACGCGAAGCGCGCGTGGCGCTGTGTATGGAGCGTCGTCCGGAACTGGTGATCGCACTGCTGGCGATTCTCAAGGCGGGCGCCGCCTATGTGCCGCTCGATCCGGCCTATCCCGGCGAACGGCTGGCCTACATGCTCAGGGATGCCGCTCCCGCGCTGCTCATCGCGGATACCGCGGGTCGCGCGGCGCTCGGTGATACGGGCGAACTGCCGGTGCTCGAACCCGGCGCTTTCGATGACACCCGGCCCGATCACGATCCGCAGGTCTCGGGGCTCGGTTCCCGCGACCTCGCCTATGTGATCTACACGTCCGGATCGACGGGCGCGCCCAAGGGCGTCATGGTCGAACATGGCAACATCGTCAATCTTGCCGTCGCGCAAATCGCGCTCTATGGCGTTGGTCCGGAGAGCCGCGTCGTCCAGTTCGTTTCGCCGGGCTTCGACGTCAGCGTCGCCGATGTGTTCATGACGCTGGCCGCGGGCGCCGCGCTCTATCTTCCGGTGCGGGACGACTGCCTCGCGGCCACATCGCTCATCGACTACATGCGGCGGCACGCGGTCACGCACGCCCAGTTGCCCCCGGCGCTGTTGCAGGGACAGAATTCGCTGGCGCTCCTGCCGAGGCTTCAGGTTCTCGTGCTGGGCGGCGAATCGCCGGGTGTCTCGCTGATGCGCGCAGTGCAATCCGATATCACGATCTTCAACGCCTATGGCCCGACCGAAACCACGGTCTGCGCGACGGCATGGCGCAGGCCGGACGGGTTCGGCGGCAACACGGTGCCTATCGGCCGGCCGCTCGCCAACACGCAAATATATCTGCTCGACGCGCACGGCCAGCCGATGCCGCCGGGCGCCGTCGGGGAGCTGCATATCGGCGGTGCGGGCGTTGCGCGCGGCTATCTGAATCGCCTGGAACTCACCGCCGAACGCTTTCTGCCCGATCCCTTCAGCATGATGCCGGATGCGCGCATGTATCGCACCGGCGACCTCGCCCGCTGGCTTCCCGACGGCAATATCGAGTTCCTCGGCCGCAACGATCTTCAGGTCAAGATCCGGGGCTATCGCATTGAGCTCGGCGAGATCGAGGCGCGGCTCGCGGCACATGAAAACATCCGCGAGGCGGTGGTGGTGGCGCGCGAGGGCGGCGGCGGCAAGCAGCTCGTGGCCTATTACACGGCGGACGCATCGCGGGGAGCGTCGCAGAGCCAGCAATTGCGCGCCCACATGCTGGAGACGCTGCCGGAGTACATGGTGCCGGCCGCCTACGTGATGCTGGACGCACTCCCGCTCACGCCGAACGGCAAAGTGGACCGGCGCGCGTTGCCCGCCCCCGACGACGGCGCATTCACCCGTCGCGACTACGAAGCGCCGGCGGGCGATACGGAATCGATGATCGCGGCGATCTGGGCGGAGGTGCTGGGACGCGAACGCGTGGGCCGGCACGACAACTTCTTCGAGCTGGGCGGCCATTCGCTGCTGGCGGTGACGCTGATCGAACGGATGCGTCAGGCAGGCGTGCGCGCCGACGTTCGGGTGTTGTTCAGCCAGCCGAGCGTGGCCGCGCTGGCGGCTGCGGCGCAAAGCGTGCGCAACGCGGTGACGGTGCCGTCGAATGGCATTCCCGCCGGGTGCGAGGCGATCACGCCGGAGATGCTGCCGCTCGTCACGCTGACCGCGCAGCAGATCGACGCCGTGGTCGCGCAGGTCGAAGGCGGTGCGCGCAACGTGCAGGACATCTATCCGCTCGCCCCGTTGCACGAGGGGATGCTGTTCCACCATATCGCGGGCGGCGACGGCGATCCATATCTGCAAAACATGATGATGGCCATGCCCGAGCGCGTCGAGCTCGGGCGCTTCGTGCAGGCGCTGCAAACGGTGATCGCGCGCCACGACATCCTGCGCACGGCGGTGCTCTGGGAAGGTCTGCCCGAACCGGTGCAGGTGGTGTGGCGCGAGGCGCGCCTGATCGTCGAGGAGGTCACGCTCTTGCCGGAGGATGGCGAAATCGAGGCGCAACTGGCGCAGCGCTTCGACCCGCGACATCATCGGCTGGATGTGCGGCAGGCGCCGATGATGCGGCTCTACGTGGCTCGCGACGAACCCAACGGCCGCTGGCTGCTGCAACTGCTCGGCCATCACATGGTGATGGACTACACGGCGCTGGAGATGATGCTGGAGGAGATCGAAACGATCCTGCGTGACGAGACGGAGTCTCTGCCCACGCCGCTGCCGTATCGCAACTTCGTCGCGCAGGCGCGGCTCGGCATGAGCCAGAGCGAGCACGAGGCGTACTTCCGCGAAGCGCTTGCCGACGTCGACGAGCCCACGCTGCCGTATGGCCTGAGCGACGTGCAGAGCAACGGCCTCGGCATCGCCGAATTCAGGACGACACTTCCGGTCCGGCTGAGCCGGCAGTTGCGCGAAGAAGCGCGCAAGCTCGGCGTCAGCGTGGCGAGCCTCTTTCACCTTGCGTGGGCGCAGGTGCTGGGGCGCGTGTCGGGCCGTGAGGACGTCGTGTTCGGCACGGTGCTGCTCGGCCGCATGCAGGGCGGCGAGGGCGCGGACCGCGTGCTTGGCATGTTCATCAACACGCTGCCGATCCGCGTCCGCCTGCACGATGTGAGCGTCGGCGATGCCGTGCGACACACGCATGCGGCGCTATCGACGCTGCTGCACCATGAACACGCCTCGCTCGCGCTGGCGCAGCGCTGCAGCGGCGTCGCCGCGCCGTTGCCGCTGTTCAGCGCGTTGCTGAACTACCGTCACAGCCGGGCGTCCGACAAGGCGCACGGCGCGCGCACCACCGCGAGCGGCGTGTCGGTGCTGCACGGCGATGAGCGCACCAACTATCCGCTGTTGCTCTCGGTGAACGACTTCGGCGGCGACTTCGAACTCGTCGTGCAGGCCGATACGCGCGTCGATGCATCGCGTGTGGCCGGTTATATGGACTGCACGCTGGACGCGCTCGCACTGGCGCTGGCGGAAAGCCCGTCGCTGCCCGTGGGCGCGCTCGACATGCTGCCGGTCGCCGAGCGCGAACGCCTGCTCGTCAAGCGCAACGAAATCGCGGCGGAAGCGCCGGAAACCACGGTGGTCGCGCTGTTCGAGGCACAGGTCGAAAAGACGCCGGACGCCGTGGCGGTGGTCCATGAAGACGCGCGTCTCACGTACGGAGAATTGAACGTCCGCGCGAATCGGCTGGCTCATCGTCTGATCGATGCGGGCGTCAAGCCCGACGACCGGGTCGCGATCTGCGTGGAACGCGGCATCGACATGATCGTCGGCGTGCTGGGCATTCTCAAGGCAGGCGCCGGATATGTGCCGCTGGATCCGGCCTACCCCGTCGAGCGGCTCGCCTACATGCTCGACGATTGCGCGCCGGTGGTGGTGCTCGCACAGGCGAGCGTGCGCGAGGTGCTGGGCGAACTGTCCGCGCCGATGATCGAACTCGACACGCGGACCTTCGAAGCGCAGCCGACGCACAACCCAGTGGTCGCGGACCTGAACCCGCATCGTCTGGCCTACGTGATCTACACGTCCGGCTCGACGGGCCAACCGAAGGGCGTGATGATCGAGCATCGCAACGTGGTGCGGCTGTTCAGCGCCACGGACAATTGGTTCGAGTTCGGTGCGAAGGACGTCTGGACGCTCTTTCACTCGTTCGCGTTCGACTTCTCGGTGTGGGAAATCTGGGGTGCGCTGCTGTACGGCGGCCGCCTCGTCGTGGTGCCGAAGCAGGTGAGCCGCTCGCCGCAGGACTTCTATCGCCTGCTTTGCGAGGAAGGCGTGACGATCCTGAACCAGACGCCGAGCGCGTTCCGGCAACTGATCGCCGCACAGGGAGAAAGCAATCTGTCGCATCGACTGCGCCAGGTCGTCTTCGGCGGCGAAGCCCTCGAACCGGTGATCCTCCAGCCGTGGTATGCGCGTGAGCAAAATGCGCTCACGCAACTGGTGAACATGTACGGCATCACGGAGACCACGGTGCACGTGACCTATCGTGCGCTGAGTCCCGAGGATGCGCAGCGCATGGGCCGCAGTCCGATCGGCGGGCGAATTCCGGACCTGCGCTTGTATGTGCTGGACGGTCAGGGTCAGCCGGTTCCCGAGGGCGTGATCGGCGAGATATACGTGGGTGGCGCGGGCGTGGCGCGCGGCTATCTGAACCGTCCGGAACTCACCGCGCAACGCTTCGTGAGCGATCCGTTCACGAGCGATGCGCAAGCGCGGATGTACAAGTCGGGCGATCTGGGCCGATGGCTGGCCGACGGCACGCTCGAATACCTCGGCCGCAACGACGACCAGGTGAAGATTCGCGGCTTTCGCATCGAACTGGGCGAGATCGAAGCGAAGCTGCTGGCATGCAAAGGCGTGCGCGAGGCCGTAGTGATCGTTCGGGAGGACAGTTCGGGCGACAAACGGCTGGTCGGATATGTGGTCGGCCGCGACGGGACCGAGCCATCGGCGGCGGACTTGCGCGAAGAGCTCTCGATGGTGCTGGCCGATTACATGGTGCCGAGCGCCTTCGTGAATCTGGAGACGTTGCCGCTGACGCAGAACGGCAAGCTCGACCGGCGCGCGCTGCCGGCGCCGGACCAGTCTTCGGTGGTGACGAGGGACTACGAGGCGCCGCAAGGCGAGGCGGAAATCGCGATCGCCGCAATCTGGCAGGAGCTTCTGGGTGTGCAGCGCATCGGGCGTCACGACGATTTCTTCGCGCTCGGCGGCCACTCGTTGAAGGTGATCACGTCGTTGTCCCGGCTTGCGAGTGCGTTCGATAAAAAGATCGCACAGCTTGATTTCTATCGCCAGCCGACCGTCGCGGGCGTCGCCGCGCTGCTCGCTCGCGATGCTCCCACGGCGAGCACACTCGTGCCTGTCATTGCGCGCGGTTCCGCCACGACGCGTATGACTGTCGTATGCGCGCCGTATGCCGGGGCGTCCGCCACCGTGTTCCGGCCTTTGGCCGATGCCCTGTGCTCGCGCGATCCGACGCTCGCGGTGCGCGCAATCGCGCTGCCCGGTAACGAGCTCGGCAGCGATCCGCGCGATTACGTGTCGGTGGTGCAGATGGCGCAGGCCTGCGCCGACGAGCTCGTCGCGGCGGACACCGGCGATATCGCCGTGTACGGCCATTGTGTGGGGAGCTTTCTGGCGTTTGAACTCGTGCGCCAGATCGAGCGCCGGGGGCGCAAGGTCGCGCTCCTCACCGTTGCTGCGGCGTTTCCGCTTCCTTGGCTTCTGCGCTGGCTGCCGATGCCCTCGCCGTGGAGCCTCACCAGCGACAGCAAGCTGCAGACGCTGATTCAGCGCTGGGGTGGTCCGACCGACGCGATGGAACCCGATGTCATCGCGTTCATGATGGGCAACTTCCGCAGGAATGCCCAGTTGACGTTCGACTACGAGAAACATCGCGCCGACGACAAGATCGCCGCGCCGATACTCTGCATCGTCAGCGCCGATGATCCGCTGACGCGCGGATATGCGCGCCGGTTTCGCGCGTGGTCGGCGCTGTCGGATCGGACGGCTTTGGACGTGTTGCCCGAGGGACAGCACTACTTCGTGGGCACGCGGCCGGAACTCGTCGCGGACGTCGTCTGCAAACATCTCGACGAGCATCGCGAAGCCCGGCCTCTGCCACTCGCGCGCAACGTCGAGGCATCGTGATGAAAGGAGATTTTCGTGGTCAAGGCGGGCACGTTTCGCGGCAATCGGATCGACCTCTTCTACGAGGAATTCGGAGAGGGCGAAGACCCGCCGGTATTGCTCGTCATGGGCAACAGCGCGCCGGGTCTGGTGTGGCCTGACGCGTTCTGCCGTCTGCTTTCCGCAAGGGGATTGCGCGTCATCCGCTTCGATGCGCGTGATACCGGTCTCTCGACGTACATCGATTTCAGCACGTCGCCCTACACGCTCGACGATCTGGCCGCCGACGCCTTCGACCTGCTCGATGGCATTGGCATAGATGAGGCGCATGTCGTCGGGCTGTCTCAGGGCGGGGTCATCGGCTACAGGATGGCGCTCGCGATGCCCCAGCGCGTCACGACGCTCTGCACCATCATGTCGTCGCCCGACCTGCGGCCCAAAAACGATGCGTTTGCAGGTGCGATCGAGGCGCCGGGCGCGCTTCCTCGTCCTTCCGCTGGCTATGTCAGGAAAGTCATCGCGCTGAACGCGAATCCACCGATGAGCGTCGATGAAATCGCGACGCGCTTCATCGAGAATTTCAGGCTCGCCGCAGGACCGAGGTCGCCTTTCGACGAACGCGCGTGGCAAAGTCTCGGTCGAGCGTTTGCCGAGCGACCGCTCCTGCGACCCGATGGACTACAGCCGACGCTCGCCAACAACAGCAACCATGCGCTGGCTCAAAAAGCGACGCCGGCGCTGACCAGCGAAGAACTGGCGTCTCTCGGGTTGCCCGTGCTGATCATTCACGGAAGCGATGATCCGATCTTTCCGGTCGCGCATGGCGAATGGGCCGCCAGCGCAAGCCCGCGAGCAACGCTTCGAGTGATCGATCGCATGGGGCACGCCCTCGACCCCGCGTTCTTCGATGCGATCGTGCGAGAGATGTCGGCGTTCTATCGCAGCAATCGCAGCGACGAATCAAAATGGACTGATGCCTGACATGCCGCCGTCGACCGCTAGGTCGGCGCCTGTCATGTAGCGCGACGCATCGGATGCGAGGAACAGAATGGCGGCGGCGATTTCCGCCGGGTCGGCCGGGCGCTTCATCGGAATCACGCGCGCCCATTCCAGCAGTTGCGCTTCCGACATTCCCAGGCTATCGAAGATCGGCGTATTGGCCACGCCCGGAGAAATGCTGTTGACGCGTATGTCGGCCTCGACGAATTCCGCCGCGAAACTTTTTGCCAGCGAAACCACCGCTGCCTTCGACGCGCAGTATGCGGAAAAATTTTTGGTGCCCTGATTGGCCGCGAGCGACGCCACGAGGATGATCGACGCAGGCCGTGCAAGGAACGGCAGCGCCTCGCGCACGGTTGCATAGACCGCGCCGACATTGGTGTTGAGAACATCGGAGAATTGCGCCAGCGATGTGTCGCGCACCGGCGTTTGCCGGGAGATACCCGCGTTGGCAACGACGACATCCACCTTGCATTGAAAGTGGCCGACTGCCGTCTCGTATAGCTGTCGCATGTCGTCGGGGTTCGCGGCGTCGGCAACGACAGGCAGTGCGTGCTCGCCGAGTTTCTCCGCGGCGCGTTGCAGTTTCTCCGCGTTACGCCCGCTGATGACCACGCGCGCGCCTTCGGCCACGAATCGTTCGGCGGCGGCGTAGCCTATGCCGCTGCCGCCGCCTGTCACCACTGCGAGAACATGCTTGAGTAACATCGCGTCACGCCCGCACGTTGACGACCAACGCGCGGCCCGATCGGATCGCGCGTGTCGTATGGCCTGTGCCGTCCATGTCGCCGGCAATGAACATCGTGCCCGCTGCAAACCGTTGCGAAGCGTCGCTGCCTTGCACGGTGACTTCGAGTTCGCCGTCCAGCACGACGACATATTGTCGGGCTGGCGGGTTATGCCAGCCGAGCACATAGTCGGCGTCGAACTCGTGCACGAGCACGCTTTCACACGGCTGCGGCGACGATAAGGAAACGGCGACGCCCTTGAATATCACCGGGCTCGCTTCGAACGCGTGGATGGTTCTGAACGCCGAATGTCCGTCGAGGCCGCTGTATATCTCGATGCATTCCATCGCCCCTCCTCGTGTCACGCCACGTTCCGACGATGCGCGAACGAATTCCCGTTTTGATCGACTACCCGGAATGTCGAATCAAAGTCTAGGCGGCGAGGGGGGAGAATTCAAAGCGGACTTCCTCGATGAACCTTCAGTATTACCGGCTGCCGTCTCTCGTGAATTGACCGAAGAATCGCGCAATCTCGCGGCTCGCAGCCGGTCCGCGCATGTCCGTATGAGTGCCGTCGGGATGGCCTCCGGACCACGCATGACCCAAGCCGTGCACGACCCACTGCTCGCCGATCAGTTCACCGTCACGGTCATGAAACACTTGACGGGTATAGGCGTGGCCGCCCGCTTCGTCGGCGACGTAGATCGAGGATGACGTAACCGTGTCGTCGGACATGCCATGCAGCAACTGGCTCATCGACACGATCTGTTCGCTGTTGCGCGGATGTACCGTGTCGTCGGCATCGCCGTGAAAAACGATCAGAGGCACGGCGCGCGGTTTGGGGCCGTCGGACAGGGTGTCGGGCAGGCGCACTTTGCCCTTGCCGTCATTCATCGCGCAGAGCGCCGTCATCTGCTCGTCGGCGACGCCGAACGCCAGGCCCGAATGAATCGCCGCGGCCGCGTATAACTCCGGATGCGTCACGGCGAGATTGACGGCCAATGCTCCACCCGCCGACATACCGGCGATATAAACGCGAGCACGATCCACGTTATACGTGGCCGCGACCTCGCGCGTGAGAGCCGCGATGGCCGCCGCTTCGCCTGATTCGCGCGTCTGATTCGCCGCCATGAACCAGTTCCAGCACCTCAGTGGATTCGAACTTTCCGGCTGCTCCGGATAGACGACGATAAAGCCCTTCTCTTCGGCGACGATGTTCATCCCGGTCCCCGATGCGAAGTCGTCCGGGTCCTGTTGCGCGCCGTGGAGCATGACGATCATCGGCAGCGGCTGGCCTTCGTATGCGGTCGGAACATAGACCTTGAATCGATAACGCTCGTTGCCATGCTCGAAACTCTTGCTCAACCAACGATGAGCGCCCGCTTGCGCGACTGAGTTGTCGCGGTGCGGCGGTTCATCTTCGGAGTATGTCTTTTTCGTTTCACTTGCCGATGGCAGCGGAGTCGCAGGGCTTGCGACGGCTGTGTCGGCATTGTCGAAGAATTGCGCCGTGAGACCGACGATTTCGCGAGGAAACATCGACCAGAACGAGTCGTGCGCCCACGCAAGCGGATGGAAGGGATTCATCGATTTTCCCGTCGGGTCGAGCAGAATAAAAAACCCGCGTGATGCGGGTTTCGAAAGTCAACAGTGGCACGTCAGGGCTGACGGCACGGATTAGCGCTTTGCGTCGGCCTTGGCAGCACGCACGGCCTTCTCGGATGACTCGATCGCCTCGGCGCCTGCATCCGCGAGATCGGTCGATGCCTCGGCGGCGCTCGACAGCAGTCCGACAGCCTCTTGCGAAGCAGATTCGGTCGCCTTCTTCAGTCCGAAGCCGAATTGCTCGATCGGGCCACGCGCCTCGTTGAGAATGTCCGTCTGCGTCGCACGGACGATCTGCCAGAAATGCCTCGTGTAAGCAGCCGCCTTTTCGGGCGTCTCGGCCAGCAGCGTCGATTGCCAGCTCAGAAAGTCGGCCGGTTTTGCCTGCGGGCCGGCCTTGGCAACGGCAGTGCTCTCTTCGAAGACGGTCTTGGCCGTCTGCACGTTCAGTTCAGCAAGTTGCTGAAGGCCGCTCGCATACCGCTTTGCAACATTCACGAGGACCTGAAGGCTTGCTGCCGGGTAGACAAACGTTTGATTCGCGAAAGAAGAAGGAAACATTGTTGCTCCTGAGTTCAGCTTCGTAGAAAAAGCTGTATTTATGACCGGTCGCGATTTTGCTGCACCGCAATATAGAGACCCATCATACGGCACTTTCGGCTGTCGTCAAGTGAGCATTCGTGTTTTCCTCACCGTGTTATCGGTGGTGCGGATTCCTCCTTTAAGTCCTACGAATCGCGAACCGTTTCTCAGCGCGTCACCACCACGAAGGGCGCAACGCCGCTCGATACCGTACCGCTGGTGAACGACCGCAACCCGAGGTCGGTGCTTCGATATTTTCCGTCCGAACGCTGCTGCAACTGATTGACGGACCACGTGTCACTCCGTTCGAGGAGAACGGACCCGGACGTCGGATCGAATTGCATGTATCCCACGAGGCTCGGCGATGTCAGCAACGTCGTCTTGGCTCTGCTCGTCACGTCATAGAGGATGATCGCGCTCGGGCTCGTCGCATTGTCATCGGCGAAAAGAATCTGCCCGTTACCGATTGCCGTGAGGAATTTCGGCTTCTTTTCCGGCAGATCGGTCAGCACGCGCCAGATGCCGCTTTCCAGATCCATTTCCGTCAGGCTGCCCTCGCCCGCAAACGACGTGAAGCTCACGAAATAAGCCTTTTTCGCATCGGCGGTCACGGTGAATTCATCGTTCATCGTGCTCGACGCCGAACCCGCCGGATAGCCGCCCACGATAAACCCGCTGGCCGCCTCGATGCGAAGAACTTCCAGCTTCGTCCCCGGCGCGTTCGCGAGCGCGAAGAGGTATTGATCGTCATTCTTCGCCGTTACCAGCTTGATGACGCTGTAGTCCTCGGGCAGCACCATCTTTCTGAGCAGCGCCCCCGTGTCGGTGTCGATGACGCTGATCACGTTCTTGTTCGACAGATAGACCTGCTTGCCATCCAACGCGGGCTGGAAGCTATAACCCGTGGAAGTCGTCAGCAGCGGCCCGATGGGCGTGACGTGCAGCACCTTGTTGGTCGCGGTATCGATCGTGGCGAGATCGAGCGATGTCGGACTTCTCTCCAGAAGCACGTGAAGCCGCTTCCCGTCGACGCTGGCGAACATTCGATCGACCTGCTTGTAGTCGCCCGTCAATGAAAGATCGATCGATGCCTTCGCTGTGCGCGAAGCGAAATCGTACGCGGTGACCTGAGCCGGAGCCTGGGCGCGCGTCAACGTGTACACGGTTTCGCTGACCCGGGGAGGTCCGTAGTACTTCTGCACCATTTCGATGTCGGTGGCGCTCAGCTTGCCGTCACCGTTCCAGTTCGGATTGCAGTAGTTCATGATCGATGCGAGATCCCAACTGCCGATCATCGTATCGCCCGAGGTGCCTTGCGCGGGCTCGATGCATGTCGATGGCGTGTCGGGCCGGTTCTGCTCGTGCGCGAAGCCCAGCGCGTGGCCGAATTCATGCGCGGCAACCCGGCGAATGCAATATTCCTCACGTCCCTGGCAACTCGGGCTCCAGTTCCTGAAGGTGAAATCGAGCGCCATTCCGCCTGCGACGTTGTTCAGCATCGCGCCCAGGCCGACGGTATGCGGTCCGCTCGCCGCAATGTCCTCGACGGTGATCCGTACGCCGTAGTAGTTCGGATCGTTCGTGCATTGCCGCCATCCAGTGAACCGCACGCCCGAATTCTGCTCCCAGGTTTCCTGAACCGCGAGGCGGCTCCAGTTCCGTTCCGCGGAGTATCGCGCGAAATCGGCGTTGTTCATGTTCCAGCAAACGCCGATGGGAACGCGGTCCCAGATGACCGTCGATAACGCGTAACCCTTGGTTGCCGCCTCCTGCTGCGCCGCTGGCTGGCCAGTTGCGCTCTTTCCGTTCGTGACCGCTGCATCGGAGCCGGCGTCGCCGCCGCATCCGGTAATCAATACTCCTGAAGATATCGCCAGAACCAGCCCTCGTATCCTTCTCATTCTCTTCTCCGTTTTTCGAGACCATGCAGGCTTGCGCATGGCGGAAGGAAATATATTCTCAGCGCGTATTCAGACCGGAGGCTCTCCATTACGAATTATTTCCGCAAGCTTCTGCCTGGCTGCGTGCGGACGTCAATCATTAATTATCCGAATTGTCGGATGAGGAAGCGCAGCGCCGCCGAGGGGCATGGCCGGAGCGCCTTCCCGTCACGTATCCGCACTAAAATCGACTAATAGTTGACCATTTCATATGGGTTTGGTACAATCGCAGCCGAAGTTCAAGAAGTCGACTGCTGCTCATCAATAGTCCGTTTTAGTGCCGGAATTCGTTGTCCACTCCCTCCTTGATGCTTCTCTCGTTCAACACCCACATCAGATTCTCAAGGATTTTTCATGGATAACGGCATCGTTAAATGGTTCAACGACACCAAGGGCTTCGGCTTCATTACCCCGGATAACGGCGGCGATGATCTGTTCGCGCACTTCTCCGAAATTCGCGCCGACGGTTTCAAGACCCTGGTCGAAGGTCAGAAGGTGAGCTTCGAAACGAAGCGCGGCCCGAAGGGCATGCAAGCCTCGAACATCAAGCCGCTCTAATCGCAGCGTCACGGGGTCCGTTGTGCGGACCCCGTTCCCCTCTGGTTTTTCCGCTTCCCTCCCTCACCCCCTTCATTGCCGCACGTCCCGACATCGCTCGGTGATATATCGCGCGCACTCTTTTCTCATTCGTTGCGTTTGAACGTAAGTATCAGCGCCCAAAAAATATAAAATCTAATGGCATCCATTCAGAGTTATCACGGTTATGCGGTACAAGCGACCGCACACCGCCTGCCGGACCGGACGTTTTCGGCAAACGTGTCTGTAGACCGTAAAAATATTCGTTCTTCCGAATCGCAGTACACCTTTTATTCCGTCGGCTACTTCTCGAAAGAAGTCGAGGCCATCGCTTACGCGCATCGCTGGGCGAAGGACTGGATCGACACCCGCGGATAGTGCATGACCGAGGCGCAAGCGCATCGCGACTCGTCTCCCTCACGTTGCCCGAAATGCCTTGACCGCTTCGGGCGAGGTGCGTATCGTCAATTCATGCTCGAGGCGGTATTCGATCCGCATCTTCCCGGCGACCGCCGCGCCTGAACCGACGCATGTTTTTTAAGCGGTCGCGTGGACAACGGTGACGCTGCAAATTTCGCGTCACCAGGACACCACGGCAATGCATACGACCGAGTTCTATCGCAGCTCGAACGGTGACAGATGGCTCCTCTGCGACGGCGCGAATGCCGTCGTCCGGCACGTGCCAAACGCGGCGTCCGGCGGTTCTGTTTCGGACAAGCCTGTCGCGGAGTTCCTGTCGGAAAACAGCCTGCAAGATCAATATCCGCAGCACGATGCGCTGCGAATCTTCCTCGCAAGAAACAACATCAATCCGAATTTGCCCGACGAGCCCGACGCCGCGCGCAAGCCCACGGTCGAAGCCCTCTTGCTCACGGCGGTGCGGGTGCGCACGTTCGTGCAAGCACGTCATCTGACCAACGCGAGCGGCTTTTTCTTCGCGCGCGGAGAGCGCCTCTTTCTCGTCACAAGCCGTCATGTACTGGTCGATGCGGCCAGCCAGCATTTCCCCGATCGCATCGAAATCGAGCTGCACGTGGATCGCGACAATCTGGGCGCGTCGGCGTGGGCGTCGCTGCCGCTATACGACGCGGGCATGAGCCTGTGGCGTCAGGCATCGGATACGGGCGGCGAGATCGATGTCGCCGTGCTCGAAGTGCCCCGCCATCAGTTGCCGCTCACGGCCGTGTTCGCCGCGTTTCGTCCCGAACATCTCCCCGCATCCAGCGACGCCATGCCGATCGGCGCTTCCGTGCTGATCGTCGGCTTTCCGCTGGGCTTTCATGACTCGCTGCATCATCTGCCGGTGGTGAGACAAGGCATCATCGCGTCCGCGTTCGGGCTGCGGTTTCAGGGCAAGGGCTGTTTCATCACCGATGCGCGCACGCACCGCGGCACGAGCGGCGCGCCCGTCGTGATAAGCCGCCATCCGGCCGATGAAAGCGGCGCGTCGTGCGCGCTTCCGTGGCGGCTGCTCGGCATTCATTCATCGACCATCGACATGACCACGCGCGATCTGCACGTGGACGAATCGCTCGGCCTCAACAGCGCCTGGTACGCCGATGTCCTCATGAGCCTCACGGAAGACCGACTCGATTAGTGATCGAGAAACGAGCGCAGTTTATCCGCGCGTCGCGGATGCATCAGTTTGCGGATGGCCTGACTTTCGATCTGCCGGATGCGTTCGCGCGACACGCCCAGATGCGTGCCTAGCTCGCCGAGTGTGAATTCGCTCAGCATGTCGATGCCGAAGCGCATGCGCAAAACGCGTGCTTCGCGCGGCGTGAGCGCGCTCAAGGCATCGTCGATGGCAACACGCAAGCTGGCGCGCACGACGGCATCGAGCGGCGATTCCGCGTTCGAATCCTCGATCAGGTCGCCGAGCGTCGCATCGGCGTCATCGTTCGCCGGTGTTTCGAGCGAGATCAGACGCATCGCCATTTTCTGAATGCTGCCGATGCGCGCCTCGGGCAACTCCATGCGCTCGGCCAGCACCGCGGGCTGCGCGGGCTTGCCGGTCTGCTGCAGAATCTCGCTCGAAATGCGGTTGAGCTTGTTGATCGTCTCGACCATATGCACAGGCACGCGAATCGTGCGCGCCTGGTCCGCGACCGCGCGCGTGACCGCCTGACGAACCCACCACGTCGCGTACGTCGAGAATTTCCAGCCGCGCCTGTATTCGAACTTGTCGACGGCCTTCATCAAGCCGATGTTGCCCTCTTGAACGAGGTCGAGAAAGTGAACGCCGCGATTCACGTATTTCTTGGCGATCGAGATCACGAGGCGCAGATTGGCTTCGATCATCTCGTTCTTCGCGTGCCGCATGCGGGATTCGGCCGCGAGCAGTTGGCGGCCGATTTGCTTCAGGCGCTGAACCGGCATCGCGGCGTGCCGCTCGAGATCGATCAGACGGCATTGCTCCGCCTGAATGGCAGGCAGGCTGCGTTCCAGCGATGCACCATAGTCGCGCGACGTCGCGGCGGTTTTCGCGGTCCAGTCGAGATCGGTCTCGTGACCCGGAAACGATGCGATGAACTGCTCGCGCGGCATGCCGCACCGGTCGATGGCAATGCCGCAAATTCGCCGCTCGATCTGTCGCACGTGCACCAGCCGCTGCTGGATATCGTTGCAGGCGCGGTCCACTGTGCGCGTCGTGAAGCGCACGCGCGCCAGCTCTTTTCGAATGGTGTCGTGAGCGCCCGGAACACTGGTCGTGCCCGCTTCGCGCAATTGATCGACGCATTCTTCCACCCGCGCGAAGAGCGCGAGTGCGTCGTCCTTGAGTTGCGTCAGCCGCACGCGGTTCGCTTCGTCCTCGGCTTCGGGATCGCGTTCATCGTCGGCACGCTCGGGTTTATCGATCTCCGATGGCATCGTCTTGTCATCGATACCGTCGATCAGTTCATCGATGCCAAGCTCGTTCTCCGCGACCTGCCGCGCGCTCGCGAGGATCATCGAGATCGTAGGAGGACAGGCCGCGATGGCCTGAATCATCTCGTTGATGCTCTCTTCGATCCGCTGCGCAATTTTCACTTCGGCCGCGCGCGTCAGCAGTTGCTTCGCGCCCATCTCGCGCATGTACATGCGCACGGGATCGGTCGTGCGGCCGAATTCGGCATCGACAGTCGAGAGCGCGACTTCGGCGTCTTCTTCCGACTGATCATCGAGCGCGACGACCGGGACTGCGTCGCCGAGCAACAGCGTTTCGGTGTCGGGAACCTGTTCGTAGACGGCCACGCCCATTTCGAGGAACGTGCGCGAAACATCATCGAGCACGGACGGCTGCGCGAGATCGCCAGGTAAATGATCGTTGATTTGCGCATGCGTGACGAAGCCTTGATCCCTGGCCACACGGATCAAGGCGCGTACCGCTCGTTGCTGTTCGTCGGCGCGTCGTTGCCGGTCTGGTTGCAATGCATCCGCAACGGCCGGCTTGCCCTTTTTCGCTGTAGCGACGCGGACATTCAGCGCGTCCGTGCCCAGATCTTCAGTGTTTTCTTTTCGACGTGAACCGGCCATCCTCGCTCCACAATCAGCTTCTTTTGCCAATGTGAGACGTTAGGAGGCGCGGCGGCCTGCGCAGACGAAATCACGGCATGTCAATCTACCGAGGTCTATTCAACCGAACCGGACTTCAAGCCACTGGCGCGCCCAGTTCGCCGCGAACGCGACGGCATCGTCACGGCGGTCGAAGCCGGCAAGGTCGCCACTGACGAAGACATCCATTACGCTGCCGTCCGCACGGTCGGCGCAGATGCGCGCATGCGCCATATATTCGCCATCGGCGCGGCGCGGCGTCGGATCGATGCGAATGTTGCGGGTATCGGCTTGCATCATGCTTCCCCTTGCCGTTTGCGACGGCAGGTCATCGTCGGCGCTACGAAGCGTGTTCGTAGCGCTAGTCAAGGAACGTCCGCGCCTGCGGGCACTTGTCGATCATCTGCTCGGCGTAGGCGATCGATGCGCGACGCGCGTCGCCGGCGCTCTGAAACGGCTCGCCCGCGCTGATCTTGAATACACGGCTGCGCGACATACCCATTTCCGCCGATGGTTCCTGAATACGCACGGCAGCATCGAATCCATCGTCCTGGCTGTATGCGCGACTGGCGCCGGCCGGCCGATGCGAAAAGACGAGCGGGCATATTTCCAGGCCACGATATAGGCGGTTTTCGACTGTCATCAAATGATCTCGGACCGCGCACAGGCGGCAGTGTAGTAAGGGGGCGTAGAGCAGTATCGGCAAGGTGACACGATCGACCGCGTTGCACGGTCTCCGATCTGAGGCTGATCCCGTTCGGGGCCGGCGCTTGAGCGCTATCGGATGCTACGAATTGATTGCCACTCGCTGGATTCATCCATCCTACGCGGTTTAAGGATTTTGTATAGCGAAATTTTGACGAATCCAAGCGATGCCGCCGACGTCTCTTCAAGGCGAAACAGGCAGGCGCGCTGCGAAAGTCCTTTCCACCCGACTCGACCCGCTACTGAGCGGATGACGCTTATTTTCGCCACTCCCTGCACGCGGAATGAACTCGTTATGCGATCGCCTGCCAAATCGATGAAGTCAGGTACATGCGTTGCGTCCGTTTGTCCATTAGCACGCTTGCCGGGCGCATCGCGCACTTCAACGCTTCGCCAATGATATCGAGGCATGCATGAAAGTCGGCATCATCACACACGTGAACTGCCCTTGCGGGCATCGCGGCTCGATTGTGGAACGCATCTACGACGATGGACAGTCACACTGGTATCGCGCGACGCTGGAAGGCCTGTCGGACACTGGTCACTACCAAGGCGCCGACCGCCTCTTCGCCGACAACACGCCTGCATGTGAAGCGTGTGGCCGTTCGCTGTCTCCGGACGATGTCGATTCGAGCGAGTTCATGACACGGCAGATTCGCAAGCACGCGGAAGTTTGATTTACTTCGGATTCCGAATTCTCTTATTTCCGAGCGTCACTTGAGAACCGCCGCCTCCACCGCCGCCAGATACGCGGCCAGTGCCCGCTTGACTTCGCGCAGATAGCGGCGCGCCAACTGCACGTCGCCCATCGATGGACGCAACTTGACGGCCAGCGCGCCGCCCGCGAGCGCATGGAGCATCTCCACGTAAAGTTCGCGCTCCGACGCCTTCACGCCGGGCATGCGTGCGTCGATCACCTTTCTCATCATGCCGGACTTGCGCTTCTTTTTCGCTTCGTCGTGCGGCATGACCGACATCAGGATCAGAAAGTCGGTCTTGCGCTCGAAGTATTCGATATGCGGCGTCATGATGCGATCGATGACCGCTTCCGCCGATAGCCCCCTCCACGTTTCGCTATCGATGCGTCCGAGTTCATCTTCGAGTTCGTCGAGCGCCGCCGCGTGACGATCCCACAACGCGGCGAGCAGGCTGTCGCGATCCGGAAAGAAGTGATACATCGAGCCGATCGGCGTCTGGGCGCGCCGGGCGACGCCGTGCATCGTCACGCCCTCAAGACCTTTTTCCACGATCAGCTCAGCGGTCGCGTCGAGCACGGCCTCGATGCGCGCCCGCCCGCGCGCCTGCAGCGGCGAACGCGCAGTGCTGCCGCGCTCCTGATCTTGCAACTCGCTTTCGTTGTCAGCGCGAGGCTTCTTCATCGTCTCTCCTGGCACGGGCGAAACTAGACGCGATCGTCTAGATTCGTGCATACTAGACGCCATCGTCTAGTTTGGCGAGCGCGCCGCGTGTATCGAACATGCAGCAAACGCGCTCACCGTCTCGTATTCATCGAAGACTACCGCACGCAGGCGGTAGCGCAAGCAATCCCGGAGAAATCATGTCAGTCACAGCGCCCACGCACGGCGACCAATCCGCTGACGCCGCCCAAGGCAAAACGTCACGCAAGCGCGTGCTGATCGCGATCGGCATCGTCGCGGTCGTCGCCGGCGTTGCGTGGGGCCTGCGCTGGTGGACCGTCGGCCGCTTCGTCGAAACCACCGACGACGCCTATCTCAAGGCCGACAGCGTGACCATCGCGCCCAAGGTGAGCGGCTACATCACGGAAGTGCTGGTCGAAGACAACCAGTCCGTCGCGGCAGGCGCACCGCTCGCGCGCCTCGATACGCGGCAGTATCAGGCATCGCTCGATCAGGCGAAAGCGACGCTCGACGCGCGCGCCGCCGATATCCAGCGCGCCGAGGTCGAGCTGAAGCAGCAGCACGCGAACGCCGAACAGGCGAAGGCGCAGGCCGATGTGTCGCGCGTGAGTCTCGCGCACGCGGATGACGACGTGACCCGCTACCGTCCGCTCGTCGCGACCGGCGCGGAAACCGCCGAGCGCCTCGCGAGCCTTGTTTCGACACGCGATCAGGCGCGCGCCACGCTCGCCGCGAATCTCGCCGCCGCCCGCTCCGCCGCGATGCAGATCGGCGCGACCGAAGCGCAGATCGCGCAGGCCCGGGCGCAGATGGAAGCGGCGCAGGCGCAGCTCAACCAGTCGAAGCTCGATCTCGACGACACGACGCTCGTGAGTCCGGTCGCGGGCCGCGTGGGCGACCGCACGATCCGCGTCGGCCAGTACGTGCAACCCGGCACGCGGCTGATGACGGTCGTGCCGGTCCAGTCGCTGTATCTCGAAGCGAACTTCAAGGAAACGCAAGTGGGCCGCATGCGTATCGGCCAGCCGGCGACGCTGCATGTCGATGCGCTCAAGGGCACGGATCTGCACGGCGTCGTCGAGAGCTTCGCGCCCGGCACCGGCGCGCAGTTCGCGCTGCTGCCGCCCGAGAACGCGACCGGCAACTTCACGAAGATCGTGCAGCGCGTGCCGGTGCGCATTCGCGTCGATACCGGTCCGGAAACGCGCAAGGTGCTGCTGCCGGGATTGTCGGTGACGGTCGACGTCGATACGAAAGCCGCCACCGACGACAGCAAGCGCGTCGCCGCCGAGAATCGTCATGACTGAAGCGCACGCACGCGCGAGCGCCGTCGACTGGATCGCGGTCACGGCCGGCGCGCTCGGCGCGCTGATGGCCACGCTCGACATCTCCATCACCAACTCCGCGCTGCCGCAGATCCAGGGCGAGATCGGCGCGACCGGCACCGAAGGCACCTGGATCTCGACCGGCTACCTGATGTCGGAAATCGTGATGATCCCGCTCGCCGCGTGGCTCACCCGCGTGTTCGGTCTGCGCAATTTCCTGCTCGGCAACGCGGTGCTGTTCACGCTGTTCTCGGTGATGTGCGGCCTCTCGAACTCCCTTCCGATGATGGTCGCGGGCCGCATCGGCCAGGGCTTCACCGGCGGCGCGATGATCCCGACCGCGCAGACCATCATCCGCACGCGGCTGCCGCGCGAGCAGATGCCCGTCGGCATGACGATCTTCGGCCTGATCGTGCTGCTCGGGCCGCTGCTCGGCCCCGTGCTCGGCGGCTGGCTCGCGGAGAATATCTCGTGGTCGTGGTGCTTCTTTGTGAACGTGCCGGTGGGCATCGCGCTCGTCGCGCTGCTCGTCACCGGGCTGCCCGCCGAGAAGTCGCACTGGGAGGCGTTCCTGAAAGCCGACTGGATCGGCATCGCGGGACTGGCGATCGGTCTGAGCTCGCTCACCGTCGTGCTGGAAGAAGGCCAGCGCAATCAATGGTTCGAATCGGGCGAGATCGTGATGCTCACGTGCGTCACCGCGTTCGGCTTCCTGCTCATCGCGCTCTCGCAGTTCATCGCGAAGAAGCCGATCGTGCGGCTCTCGCTCTTGCGCAATCCGCGCTACGCGAGCGTGATCCTGATCGTGTTCGCGGTGGGCGCGGGGCTTTATTGCGTATCGTTTTTGCTGCCGCAGTTCCTGAGCATCGTCGCGGGCTACAACGCGTTGCAGTCCGGCGCGATCATGCTCGTCTCGGGCGTGCCCGCGTTTCTCATCATGCCGGTGCTGCCGCGTCTGCTCGGCAAGGTGGATTTTCGCGTGCTCGTCATCACGGGTCTGCTGTTCTTCGCGGCGAGCTGCCTGCTCGATATCTCGCTCACCGCGCAGAGCGTCGGACACGATTTCTTCTGGTCGCAAATCCTGCGCGGCTTCGGCCAGATGCTCGCGATGATGCCGCTCAATCAGGCGTCGATGGCCGCGGTATCGCGCGAGGAATCCGGCGATGCCGCCGGCCTCTACAACATGGCGCGCAATCTCGGCGGCTCGGTGGGTCTCGCGATCCTCGGCACCGTGATCGATCGCCGCAACGATTTCCATACGGCGGCGATCCGCGAATCGCTGACGGCGAACTCCGTGATCGGTCAGGAGCGCATTGCGGCGAGCGCCGCCAACTTCGCGGCGCAAGGTGGCGACATCGCCCACGCGAAGATGCAGGCGCTCGGCCAGTTGTCGATGCAGATCGGCCAGCAGGCCATCGTCATGACCTACTCCGAAACCTTTTACGTGCTGGCCATCGCGCTGCTCGCGTGCCTGCCGCTCGCGCTTCTCCTCAAGACGCCGCGCGCGCAGGCCGGCGAGATGCCGTCCGCCGGCCACTGATGTCATGAATCATTCGACGATGTTTCCTTCCCGCTTCACCTGTATGCTTCCGTTGGCCGCACTAGTGCTCGCCGCGTGCACGGTCGGCCCCGACTATCACGGCGCGCCGGAAGTCGCGCCCGACGCCGCGAAGAGCGGCGCGTTCGTGCGCGCCCCGGCGCAGGGCGTCGTCGCGACGCACGCGCCCGCTACATGGTGGCAGGCTCTCGACGATCAGCAACTGAACACGTTGATCGATGCCGCGTTCGCGCACAATCCCGACCTCAAGATGGCACGCGCGCGTCTGCGCCAGTCGCGCTCGCAACTGAGCGGACAGCGGGCCAACGAGTTGCCCAAGGTGTCGGCTTCGGCGGCGGCGCTGCGCACGCGTTCGCCGGATACGTCGATCTTCGGTTCGTCGTCGGGCGATCAGGGCGCGCCGGCATCGAGCGGACGCGGTCCCGTCGATTTCTATACCGTGGGCTTCGACGCCTCATGGGAAATCGATCTCTTCGGCGGCACGCGCCGCGCGATCGAAGCCGCATCGGACGAAGCCGACGCCGTGGACGCCGATCTTTCCGACGCGCGCGTGTCGCTCGCGGCGGAAGTGGCGTCGGCGTACATCGACTTGCGCGATCAGCAGGAACGGCTCGCGCTCGCCGAGCACACGGCCGAGTATCAGCAGCAGATGCTCACGCTCACCGAGCAGCGCCGCGCGCGCGGCACGGCGGCGGAAGTCGATGTCGAACGCCTCACCACGCAGGTCGATACGACGCGCGCAACGCTCGTGCCGCTGCAGGTGCAGATCACCGATTCGCTCGATCAGCTCGCCGTGCTGACCGGCCGCACGCCCGGCGCGCTCGATGCGGAACTCGGCGCGCGTGCGCCGCTGCCCGCGCTGCCGTCGTCGGTGCCGATCGGCGATCCGGCGACGATGCTGCAACAGCGCCCCGATATCCGCGCCGCCGAACGGCGTCTCGCGTCGAGCAACGCGCAGATCGGCGAGCACGTCGCGGACTATTTTCCGAAGGTGTCCTTGCTCGGCGATATCGGCTTTTCCGCGTCGAACCCGGGCCACTTGCTGCGCAAGCAGAATTTCTCGTGGGTCGGCGTGCCGTATCTGCAATGGAATCTGTTCGACTTCGGGCGCACGGCGGCGAATGTCGATGCCGCCGAAGCCGCGCGCGACGAAGCCGAAGCGCGCTACGAGAAGACAGTGCTCGGCGCGCTGAAGGACGCCAATTCGTCGTTGTCGCGATACGGCAATCAGCGTGAACATGTGGTGCGGCTTCAGCAGGTTCAGGCATCGGCGGAACGATCGGCGACGCTCGTGCGCCAGCGTTATACGGCGGGTGTATCGACGCTCATCGATCTGCTCGATGCGCAGCGCACGCAGTTCGCCGCGCAACAGGACGTGGTGGCCGCGCAGGCTGAATTGCTGAAGGATTTCGTGTCGCTACAGAAGAGTCTGGGTTTGGGATGGGAATCGTCGAGCGCGGCCGTGTCCTTGGCGCGCGCTCCCTGAAGCGTCGCATCGGAAAAAAAAAGAGCCCCGTCAGTATTCGCGACGGGGCTCTTCGCTTTCAGCGGCGCAACGCGCTTACTTGCAGTGGCGTTCCCAGTGATGATGCACGCGCACCTTGTGGCAGACCGGTTCATGATGATGCGAAGCAGCGAAAGCCGGAGCGACCGAAAAAAATGCCATGCCAGCGGCCAATACGGCGAGAACAGCCTTTTTCATGAGTTCGTTGTCTTGGAGATGAAAGAGGCACGATCGTAACAGCGTGAGTTTACGAGTACCTGTCCGTGGTCCGGCATGACGCGAAAGCGCTTTGGCGATGCGGCATCGTCGGCTTGCGAATGCTCTAACATCATCCATTCCTTCGGCGAACGGACGAGGAGCCCGACCGTCATGAGATTCGCTCCCGTCACCGCGTTTGCGCTCGTTCTCGCGCTTCTTGCCGCGCCGTCTTTCGCCGCCGATGTCGGCTTCGAGGAAGTCAGGATCGCGAACGGTGCGGAACCGCCGCTGATCGTCGGCATCTGGTATCCCACCGATACACCGGCCTCGGCCGACCCTGCGAAGACGATCGCGGGCAATGGCTTATCGCTGATCGTGATGTCGCACGGTGGCGGCGGCTCGTATGACAGCCACTACGATACGGCCATCGCGCTGGCTCATGCGGGTTTCGTCGCAGCGGCGGTGAGCCATGCCGGTGACACGTTCGACGACCAGACGCATGTGCTGGAGATATGGCGTCGTCCGGTCCAGCTTCACCGCGTGATCGATTACATGCTCGCACAGTGGCGCGGCCGCGAGCATCTCGATCCGGCGCGCATCGGTGCATTCGGTTTCTCGAACGGCGGCTTCACCGTGCTCGTGGCCGCTGGCGGCGTGCCGAATCTCTCCGCGATCGCGCCGTATTGCCGCGCGCATCCGGATCACGACTTATGCCAGGCGCTTCAGCACGCCGGCGTCGATCCTGATGTCGGCGCGAACGTGCCCGCCGACGCCTGGGCGGCGGACGCCCGCATCAAGGCGGCGGTCATCGCGGCTCCGGCGTTCGGCTTCACCTTCGGACCTGTTGGCCTGAAAGACGTGCGCATCCCGATCCAGCTCTGGCGAGCCGCCGACGATCATCATCAGCCGAACCCTTTCTATGACGAAGCGGTGCGCGCGAGCCTGCCGCAAGCGCCGGAGTATCACGTCATCGCTAATGCTGGACACTACGACTTCCTGCCGCCCTGTAGCGCGCGTCTGATGCGCAAAACGCCCGCTATCTGCACGAGCGCGCCAGGCTTCGACCGGTCGGCGTTCCATGAACGTTTCAACGCCGACATAGTGCGCTTCTTCGACGCAAAACTGCGATAGGAAGCAGAGGCACTATCGCTGCGACAGCGCGTTCGCGGATTGCAGCAGATCGTCGAGCATCGCCTGCCGCCGTTGCGGATCGGTATCGCGACCCGTCATGAAGCACAGCGCCGCGATCGGCATGCCGGCGCGATCGCGCACGGGCGCCGCCATGCACAGGCGAAACGCGTTCGACAATCCTTCCGTGCAGCAATAGCCCAGATCCTTCGCGCGCTGGACATCGCGCATGAATTCATCGAAGTCGATATGCACGCCGTTATCGAGCGTGAAGTCCTCGCGCGGAATCAATGCGCCGATTTCCCCGGCGTTCATGTGACCGAGCAGCAGGCGTCCGGTCGCGGTCCACGGAATCGGCACTCGCACGCCGATGTCCGAGCTGATGTTGAACGGGCGCGCGCTGTTCTCGGAGAGCACCACGGTGTACTTGTTGCCCTCCAGCATGCACAACTGGGTGGTCTCGTCGTACTTGCGCACCAGCGCGAGAATCGACTGATGCGCGCGGCTGATCAGGTCGTTGTGCGTCGCGTAATCGGAGCCGTAATAGTGCATCTCGCGTCCGAAGAACACGCTTCCATCGGCGGAAGTTTCGAGCCAGCCGACTTCCGCGAGTATCGCGACCAGCTCGTAGATGCTCGAACGCGGCGCACCGGTCGCTTCGATCAACTCGCGCATCGTCATCGGGCGCTGCGCGAGATGCAATTGCCGAAACATCGCAATGACCCGGTCCACGCCTCTCGCTCGCGACGATTCTGTAACTGCCATGCATTCACTCCGTATGCGTCAATGGTCGAGCACGCGATGCAGGAACTGCCGGGTGCGCTCGTTCGATGGATTCACGAAGATCTGTTCCGGCTCGCCCTGCTCCGCGATCACGCCCTTGTCCATGAAGACGACGCGATCCGCCGTCTTGCGCGCGAACCCCATTTCGTGCGTGACGACGACCATCGTCATGCCGTCGCGAGCGAGTCCGCGCATCACTTCGGTGACTTCGCCGACGAGTTCGGGATCGAGCGCCGATGTCGCTTCATCGAAGAACATGATGCCCGGCTCGACGGCGAGCGCCCGCGCAATCGCGACGCGCTGCTGCTGTCCGCCCGACAACTGGCTCGGGTAATGATCGGCGCGATCCGCAAGGCCGACGCGATCGAGCACGTCCATCGCGCGCTTGCGGGCATCGGCCGGATTCATCTTGCGCGCCTTGATCAGTGCGAGCGTGACATTGCCGAGCGCGGTCTTGTGCGGAAACAGATTGAACTGCTGGAACACCATGCCGACGTGACCGCGAATGTCGCGTGCGCGCTTCGGGTCGTGCATCGGCACGTCGTTGACCCATACTTCGCCGGAATCCGTCGTTTCCAGTCCCGCCATGATGCGCAGCACCGTGCTCTTGCCCGAACCCGATGCGCCGATCAGCACGAGCACTTCGCCCGCACGCACTTCGAGATTGATCTCGTTGAGCACGCGCGTCGCCCCGAATGCTTTACTGACGCCCGAGAGCGAAATGACGGGCTTGGTCTGACTTTGATTGCTCACGACAGTCTCCTGCGGTCATGGTGGCGCACCCACTGCGAAAGCGGGAAGCACACGACGAAATAGATGAGTGCGACGAGTCCGTATATCTCGACCGGCTTGCCGATGCGATCGACGATCGCCTGCCCGCCGTGCATCAGCTCGGACATGCCGATCATGCTGACGATCGACGTGTCCTTGATGAGCGAAAGATACTGGCCGATAAGCGGCGGCAGCACGATCCTGCCGGTCTGCGGCAACACGACGAACGCGAACGCCTGCATCCGCGACAAGCCGAGAATCTGCGAGACTTCCCACTGGCCCTTCGCCACCGACTCGATCCCGGAACGGAACACTTCGGCGATATACGCGCCCTGATACACGGAGAGGCCGATCACCCCGGCGGCGAACACGTCGATCGCATAGCCGAAGTACGAGACGCCGAAGTAGATGAACATCAGCGTGATCAGAACGGGCGTACCGCGAAACAGCTCGGTATACAGGCGCGCGATGCGATCCGTGCCCCACGGTCCGAACGTTCGCAACACTGCGGCAATCAGGCCGATCAGCGTGCCGCCGACGATCGACGCGATAGACAGCAGCAGCGTCGTCACCAGACCTTGCAGCAGGATCGACAGACTGGTTCCCAGCAATTCAATTGACATGATCCAACTCCGATTCGGTCATCAGGCGCGGTTGGCGCGGCGCAGCGCGAGACCGCCGAAGCGCGCGCGCGGCCGGACGATCAGCGGCGGATGGAACATCCGTGCGCCGAGCTGCCCCGCGATCCACGACAGCACGTTGCTCAGCACCAGATATGCGACAAGCACGACCGCGAACGTCTGGATATAGAGCAGCGTGCGCGAGTTGATCACGGTCGCGGTGCCGGTCAGTTCGGGCAATGCGATTGCGGACAACAGCGACGTGCCGAGCAACAGTTGAATCAGGTAATTGACGATCGCCGGATAAACCGCACGCGCGGCCTGCGGCAATACGATCTCCGTGAAAATCTGGCCGCGTTCGAGGCCGAGAATGCCCGCGGCTTCGAGCTGCCCGCGCGGCACCGACTGAATGCCCGCGCGAAACACCTCCGACAGATAAGCGCCGACGTTCAGCCCCAGCGCGATCACGCCGGCCCAGTACGCATCGAGCGAAATTCCCGCCGACGGCAAGCCGAAGAACACGATGAATATCTGCAGGAGAACCGGCGTATTGCGGATGATCTCGACGTAAGCCCGGGCGATGAACCGGATCACGCCGAGCGGCGACATGCTGGCCAGCGCCGTCAGCAGACCGAGCAGCACCGCCAGCACGAACGCGAGAAGCGTCACTTGCAGCGTCAGCCAGCCCGCTTTCAGGAACTCGGGGACATAGCCCCACAAGGTTAGCCACTTGTAACTCATATCAGCCTCCGCATCGTGCCGGTTTCATGCGATATCGACATCACGCCTTCCTCAGAACTGCGGGTTGAGCGGATAACGCGGATCGACGCCGAACCACTTCTTGTAGAGCTGCGCGTTGAGCTTCGACGCGTTGATGTTGAAGAGGAACAGATTCAGGTAATTGAGCCACGCCTGATCGCCGGCCTTCACGCCGAAGCCGTTGTATTCGAGCGGCACGAGGGCTTCGTTCGTCACGGTCAGTTCGGGGTCGAGCGTCGCCTGATACGCGAGGAAGTTGTTGTCCTCGATCATCGCGTCGGCCTGACCTTGCTTCACGGCGAGAATCGCGGCCTGCGAGCTGTCGTATTCCTGGATCTTGATCGGAATGTTCAGCGAGCGGACTTCGTCGCCGTTGGTCGAGCCTTTCACGGTCGCGATCGTACGGTTGCCCATGTCCTTCACGGACTGAATGCCGCTGCTCTTCTTCACGAGCAGCGCTTCACTCGCAACGACGTAAGGCGTCGTGAACTCGATGACCTTCGCGCGCTCCAGATTGCGCGTGAAATTGCAGAACACGACATCGACCTTGCTCGTCTGCAGGTTCGGAATGCGGTTCGCGCTCGTCGTGTTCACCACTTCGAGTTTCACGCCCATCTGTTTGGCGAGCTCCTTGGCGAGATCGACGTCATAGCCATCGGGCTGCCCGGCCTTGTCGTAGAACCCGAACGGCGCGAAGGTCAGGCAATCGCCGACACGCAAGGTCCCGCGCTGAAGCACCGCCTGAAGCGTCGAAGCAGAACCTGCCGCCGCGCTGCCTTCGGCCGGCGCGGAAACCTTGGTACATGCGGACAGCGCCAGCGCCCCGGCGATGACGAACAGCGAGACAGTTCTGGCGCCTATGTTCGAGAGTTTCATTTGCAGGTCCTGTTCTTGAGGAAGGAAATGACGGAACCGGTTCCAGACTCGTTCCGCATCGAAAATCGGGTTGTCGCTCGTTGTCCGGTATATCGGACAGGCATCTGGCTAATCGGAATGCAATGCAGTGTTGGATAAGAGAATTCCGCGCGCAAGCCGCCCGAACCCTAATTGCACGGATTTTTTTGTTCAGATACGGGCGAGTTAGCACGCACGTGCGCAACCATCACGGCGTTCCGTGATGGCGTCCATGCCCTGTGCGATGACTTCGGCTGCGAAACTACTGGCTCGCGCCCGCCCCGATCCCCGCCTTCTTCTGAGCGTTCTGCAAATCCTGGGGATAGTTGGGATCGTTCGCGCGGCCGGGGTTGTAGCCCGCGTCTTCGAGTTTCTTCAACTCGGCGTTCTTCTTGGCGCGCGCCTGTTTGCGGGCGGCCTTCTTTTCCGCTTTCGTCGTGGGTGCCGCTTGCGTCGCGTCAGTGGCGGTCGAACCGGTATCCTGAGCATAGGTAAGCGGAGTCGCGGATGCGCCCACAACGCCCATGATGAGTGACACAGCAATGCTTGCCAGCTTCGTTCTCACGGTGATTCTCCGTTCTGGAGGAGATGCGTTTCACGAAAGTATAGGGCGTTCGGGTCCACGCTGCGTCGTTGGAAGTCATCATGCGATACTCGTCGCACCACCCTGCCCGCTTCCATTCGCGACGGCGGCTTAACATTCCGGGATACCAACCGATGCAAATCATCGTCGATGCCGACGCCTGCCCCGCCGTCGTGAAAGATATCCTGTTTCGCGCAGGCCCGCGCATGAACGTGAACGTCACGCTGGTCGCCAATCAGTTCCTTCGCACGCCGCCCTCGCCCTGGATACGCGCGATTCAGGTGCCGGCCGGTTTCGACGTGGCCGATGCGCGCATCGTCGAGATGGCACAGGCGGGCGATCTCATCATCACGGCGGACATCCCGCTCGCCGCCGCGGTGATCGCGAAGGGCGCATTTGCACTCGATCCTCGCGGCGAATGGATGAGCACGGAGAACATCGAGGAACGGCTGTCGATCCGCGCGATGATGGATCAGTTGCGCAGCTCCGGCGTCCAGACGGGCGGCCCCGCGCCGTATGCGCCGCGCGACGGGAAGAATTTCGCCGCGCAACTCGATCGCTTCCTCGCGAAGAACGCTAGATAGCCAAGCCTCGCCCTTCCGAAATACGGAACAACGCATCGATCGACGTTGACGCTTCACTCGCGCGCGATGACATTGAGTGTTGACCGATAGAAAGGAGACGGCGCGAATCGCGCGCAGCGAAGTCATGAACGTTTCAAGTCACATGCCCGAGTCGGCGCGCTGGTGGAAAAGCCACGACGGCGTTCGTCTCGCCGGCGATGCCTGGGGCGACCCCGGCGGTGTCCCGGTCATCCTGCTGCACGGCGCGGGGCAGACGCGGCACGCCTGGCATCGCACTGGACGGCTGCTCGCGGATGCGGGCTATCACGCCATCGCGTTCGATGCGCGCGGCCACGGCGATTCGGACTGGCCCGCGGACGGCAACTACAGCCAGAGCGCGATGGTGCGCGATCTCGAATGCATCGCGGTATCGCTGGGCGCGCGTCGGCCCGTGTTGATCGGCGCGGCCACCGGCGGCGCGACGAGCCTGCTCGCCGTGGGCGAGAATTACGTCGATGCCCGCGCGCTGATTCTCGTCAACATCGCGCCGCAGACGGAAGCCGGCGGCGTCGCGCGCGTGCATTCGTTCATGCGGCAACGATCGCCGGAAGACTGCGACCCGTATTTCGTCGCATGGCCGCGAGACATGGCGCGGCGGCATCGGCGGCTCAGCGCGTGCGCGCGCAAGCTCGCTGTGCCCACGCTGCTGATGCGCGGCGAGCGTTCGGATGTCATCAGCGAGGAAGGCGCGAGCGAGTTTCTGGCGCTGTGTCCGCACGCCGAATACCTCACCGTGCGCGATGCGGGTCATCGCGTCGGAAAAGGCAATGACATATTCGGCGATGCGGCGCTGCGCTTCATCGAGCGCCGCGCGTGCGCCGAGCGGCCACGCGCGCGACGTCTCTACGAATGCGCATGAAAAAGGAACGACGATGAGCGCAGGAACCCGACTCGCGGGCGCACCGCAACCGACGCACATGTGGACCGGACCATCGGGCATCGCGCTCGCCGCCGATACGTGGGGCGATCCGGACGGCCCGCTCGTCATCCTGCTGCATGGCGGCGGCCAGACACGTCACGCGTGGGGCGAGACGGGCGCGCGGCTCGGCGAGGCCGGCTATTTCGCCGTTGCCTACGACGCACGCGGACACGGCGATTCGGGCTGGAGCCCGGACGGCGACTACAGCCTCGACGCGCTCGCGCAGGATCTGCAATGCGTGATTAGCGCGGTGAACGGTGCGCGACCCGTGCTCGTCGGCGCATCGCTGGGCGGCGCGACGAGCCTCGTCGCAATGGGCGAGCGCCTCGTCGATGCGAGCGCGCTGATCCTTGTCGATATCGTTCCGTACACGGAGCCCGCGGGCGTCGACCGGATTCGCGCATTCATGCGGCAGCGTCCCGAAGGCTTCGATTCGCTCGAAGCGGTGGCCGACGCCATCAGCGAGTATCGACCGTCGCAATCGCGCCGTCGCAATCCGGCGGGTCTCGCGAAGAACGTGCGGCTCGGCGACGACGGGCGTTATCGCTGGCACTGGGACCCGCGCTTCATCGAACGCCCGCTCGATATCCGCGGACGCCACGAACGACTGTCGGCGTGTGCGCGCGCATTATCGGCGCCGACCCTGCTCGTTCGCGGCGCAAGTTCCGATGTCGTCAGCGAGGAAGGCGTGCGCGAGTTTCTCGCGCTGTGCCCGCACGCGGATCATGTGAACGTCGCGGAAGCGGGGCATATGGTGGCGGGCGATCGCAACGACCGGTTCGGGCGCGTCGCGATCGATTTTCTGCTGCGCAGCGTGCCGGTCCGGGACCGGCACGGCTGAATCGCGTTCAGGACTGCGCGGCGCGGCGAATCATGTCGATGGCGGCCGGATTGTCGAGCGATGAAAGATCGCCCGGTGAACGCCCGCAATACACGCTGCGAATCACGCGCCGCATGATCTTCGAGCTGCGCGTCTTCGGCAACTGCTCGACGACGTGCAGCGCCGACGGACGGAACGGCCTTCCGAGCCGCGTATCCACGTGGCGCGCGACGGTCTGCTCCAGCTCCGTCTGCGACACGGGCGCGCCCGCCATCGGAATGACGAACACCACGAGCTTTTGCCCTTTGACGGGATCGTCCACGCCGATCGCGGCGGCCTCGGCGATCTCCGGCAATTCGAGCAGCACTTCCTCGATCTCGGCCGGCCCGACGCGCTTGCCCGCGAGCTTGATGGTGTCATCGGAACGGCCGAGCATGAACCAGTGACCGTCCTCGCGATGCATCGCGAGATCGCCGTGCACCCAGATGCCGGGTACCGTGCGCCAGTATGAATCGAGGTAACGCTCGTCGTCTTGCCAGAACGATTGCGTCATGCCGACGAACGGCGCGCGCACCGCGAGTTCGCCGATCGCGCCGACGAGCGTGTGTCCGTCTACATCGACGACATCCACGGCCACGCCCGGTGAACTCGTGTTGAATCCGCTCGGCACGATAGGCTTCACGACCACGCTCGACAGCAACGCGCCCGACACTTCCGTGCCGCCCGTGTAATTGATGACGGGGCGCTCGCCTCTGCCGAATGCGCGCTGAAACCAGACGAAGTGTTCCGGATCGATGCCCTCGCCCGCCGTGATGAGCAAGCGCACGGACGACACGTCGCCCTGCATCGCCACGTCGGCGTTGGCCGCGAGACCGCGAATGAGCGTCGGCGCCGAGCCGAAATGCGTGATGCAATGCCGCTCGATCAGACGCGACATGCGCGACCAGTCCGGAAAATCCGGCGCGCCGTCGTAGCAGACGAGCGTCGCGCCGCGCAGCAACGCGCTCGACATCACGAGGCTGCCCGCGATCCAGCCCATGTCGGCGGGCCAGCAGAACACATCGCCGGGCTTGACGTTGAAGTGCACCGCCGAATCGTGCGCGATCTTCATCGGAAAGCCGCCGTGCGTGTGCACTGCGCCCTTGGGCTTGCCCGTCGTGCCCGACGTGTAGATCACCATGAACGGATCGCCGGATGCCATCACTTCAGGCGCTGCACCCCGCGCCGCCGACGCGACCGCCGACCAGTCGACCACATTGCCGCGAAAGCCACGCGCTTCGTTGCCGTCCTTCCAGATCAGCGTGTCGATATCGGGCAGGCGCGTGAGCGCTTCGTCGACGAGCGCGCGCGCATCGACCCATTTGCCGCGCCGCGCAAAACCCGTGGTCGCGATGAGCGCGCGCGCCGTGCACGACGAGAGGCGCGAGACGATCGCATCGACGCCGAAGCCGCTGAAAAGCGGCACCGCGATGGCGCCGATCCACGACAGGCCGAGCATCGTCACGGTGGCTTCGATGCCGTTTTCCATCAGCAGGCCGACGCGATCGCCGCGTCTCACGCCCTGCGCCCTGAGGCCCGCCGCGAACGATGCGACACGCGCCTTCAACTCACTGAACGTGACGTTGTGCACCGAGCCGTCTTCGCGTTCCGCGACGACCGCGAGCCGTTCGGCGGTGGACGGATCGTCCGCCCACTTGAGCACAGAGTTGACCCAGTTGAGCTTGCCGCCGTCGAACCATTTCGGGAATTCCTTTCCCGCTGAGAGATCCGCATACGCGCGATACGGCTCGTCCCACACGATGCCGCAGTAATCGAGCACCGTCTTCCAGTAACGGTCCGGCTCCGCGCTCGCGCAGGCCAGCAGCGCGTCGTAATCCTGCACGCCGAGGCGTTCGATCAGCGCATTCACGTTCGACGTCGCGATGTCTTCGGCGCTCGGCCGCCACGCACTTTTCTGATGATCGTTCATTGCAATTCCATACCGATGAGATGAAGCCGGAAACCGGAACCTGGAACGAGGCCCGATCATTGTCGCTCCAATCCTGAGCGGCAGGGCAATGCCCGTCAACGCGGCACGCGAGCATGTTCCGTGCAACGAAACGGCATCGCGAACGCGCGCGACGCTCGCATAGGGCGCAACCCGCATATCGCATTCGACGTGCTATCGAAGTACGGAAATGTCTTTCGTCCTGCGTTGACGGAAGTATCGTGCGGCTCGCATCGTGCACGTACTTATCCGACATTCACATCGAAGGACGATTCATGAGACGAGCAGCCATTGTTGCACCCGTGCGAACGCCCGTCGGCGCGTTCGGCGGCAGCCTGCGCGGCGTACCGGTCGAAGATCTCACCCGGCCCGTGATACAGGCTGTGCTCGAACGCACGCGCATCGATCCCGCGCGCATCGACGATGTCGTGTTCGCGCAGTCGTATGCGAACGGCGAGACGCCGTGCATCGGCAGATGGGCGGCGCTCAATGCGGGTCTGCCGGTCAGCGTGCCGGGCATGCAGCTCGACCGACGCTGCGGCGGCGGATTGCAGGCCATCGTCACCGCCGCGATGATGGTGCAAAGCGGCGCCGCCGATGTCGTGCTGGCGGGCGGCGTGGAAAGCATGAGCAACATCGAGTACTACACGACCGACATGCGCTGGGGCAAGCGCTCGGGCTCGGTGCGCTTTCACGATCGGCTGGAGCGCGGCCGCGAGCGCTCGCAGCCGGAAGATCGCTTCGGCTATATCTCGGGCATGGTGGAAACCGCCGAGAATCTCGCGCGCGAATACGGCATCACGCGGGCCGAAGCCGATGCATTCGCGGCGTCGAGTCATCAGCGCGCGGCCGCGGCGTGGGAAGCAGGCAAGTTCGACGATGAAGTCGTGCCCATCGCGGTGCCGCAGCGAAAGGGCGACCCGCTCATGTTCACGCGCGACGAAGGCATTCGCGCCGACACGACCGCCGATTCCCTCGCCCGCCTCAAGCCGCTCATGAAGGACGGCGTGACGACGGCAGGCAACGCGAGCCAGCAGAACGACGCGGCGGCCGCGTGCCTGATCGTCGCGGAAGACAAGCTGGATGCGCTCGAACTTGCGCCGCACGGCTATCTCGTCGGCTGGGCCGCGGCGGGATGCGAGCCGGCGACGATGGGCATCGGCCCGGTTCCCGCCGTCGAAAGACTCTTCGCGCGCACGGGCTTTTCGTTCGATCGCATCGATCTGGTGGAACTGAACGAGGCATTCGCCGCGCAAGCGCTCGCCGTGCTGAAAGGCTGGCAATGGGACGACCGCGAACGGCTGAACGTGAACGGCTCGGGCATCTCGCTCGGGCATCCTATCGGCGCGACCGGCGTGCGCATGATGACCACGCTGCTCAACGAACTGCGGCGGCGCGGCGCGCGTTACGGCCTCGAAACCATGTGCATCGGCGGCGGTCAAGGACTCGCGGCGATCTTCGAAGCAGCATAAGCAACCGAACCTGAATCTGCACCGTTAGCGCGTTCGACAGTCTGACGGTGTCTGCGCATGTCCATTAATTCGTCATCCGAAATAAATTCCCATAACCAGCAGTCGAAGTCCTACAAAATCAAGGAGACACGTCAGTGAAAAGGCATCTTTTGTCGGTCGCGGTAATCAGCAGCGTTGCGGGCGCGGCGCACGCGCAAAGCAGCGTGACCTTGTACGGTCTCGTCGATGCGGGCGTGAACTACGTCAGCAACGACAACGGCAAAGCAAACTGGACGATGACGATGGGCGTACTGCAAGGCAACCGCTTCGGCTTCAAGGGCGTGGAGGATCTCGGCGGCGGAACCCGCGCGGTATTTCAGCTCGAAAACGGCTTCACCGGCGGCGGCGCGCTCGCGCAAGGCGGACGTCTCTTCGGACGGCAAGCATGGATGGGCATCGCCAACGATCGCTTCGGCTCGCTCACGATGGGCCGTCAATACGATTCCATCGTCGAATATATTCAGCCGTTGAGCGGCATTCCCTATACGGGTCTCGCGCATCCGTTCGACAATGACAATATGGACAACTCGTTTCGCGTGAACAACTCCGTCAAGTACACGAGCCCGAACTTCGGCGGTCTGAAGTTCGGCGGCATGTACGCGTTCAGCAACACCGCGACGACGGACAACGGCTCCGGCTTCGCGACGAACCGGCTGTGGAGTCTCGGCACGAGCTACACGCAAGGCAGGCTGTCTGTGGGCGCGGCGTATATGCATCTGAATGCGCCGAATGCGAATACGACGGGCGCGATCTCGGGCGATTACATCAACGTGACGACAACCTCGCCGCTGCATGCCGCCGGCCTCACCGGCGCGGTGATTCGGGAGGACGTGGCCGCGGCGGGCGTGACGTATCAGCTCACGCCTGTCACGCTCGGCTTCGTGTATAGCCACTCCAAGTTCTATTCCGCGAGCGATTCGCTCCGCTTCGACAACTACGCGGCGACGGCAAGCTGGCAGATCACGCCCGCGTTCATTCTCTCCAGCAACTACACCTACACGAACGGCCAGGCGCACAACTCGGATCTGAAGCCTCGATATCATCAGGCCGAGCTGATCGCCGATTACTTCCTCTCGAAACGCACCGACGTGTATCTGCTCGGCGCATGGCAGCATGCGGTCGGCGACGCGCCGGTCGCATCGATCGCGCCGGATACGTACGGCACGGGCGGCACATCCGCGCCCGATGCATCGACCACGCGCAATCAGGTGCTCGTGCGGCTCGCGATGCGTCACAAGTTCTGATCGGCTCGTTCATGCCGGCGCACGCGATGTGCGCCGGCATGTTCAGATCGGCGGCGATTCCGGCTCGTTGGAAAAATGATGTTGACGGATGCGCCACGCACCGTCGATCGATGCGATGACGAGCGTCGTGCGCAAGCGCGCTTTCGACGTCTTGTTCCCGGCAAGAGAGAATGTGAATTCGCCGTATCCCTGTGCGAGAAAGCAGTCCGGCGCCAGACGAATGAACTTCTGATCTGTCAATGCGAGCGTGGCCGATTCGATCACGCCACAGTAAGAAGCGAAATACGCGAGGATGCCCGCTTCTCCGACGGACTGCCCTTTTCGTCCGCCGAAGAACAACGCGTCCGGCGCATAGAGCGCACCGAATGCATGCACGTTCCAGTCGCGCGCCGCCGCGTTCCATGCGGCTTCGACTTCGCTTAGAACGTCTGCTGCGATCCACTCGCTCATCACGCGATTCTCATCGTCAGGCGGCGCGGCGCGGGCGGGAACAGATGCCACGCGCCGTCGGCATGTTTGAAGAAGCAGATCGCGACATCGCCGCTGGCGTCGCGGGCTTCGACCTGCACGCATCGCAGCCGCTCGCCGCGATGAATCGAGCGTACACGAAACGGAATCGCCCGGTTGGGTGTGATCCAGCTTTCGACGGCATCACGCAGGGACTTTCGCGCGGACATCATGTCATTCTCCTTACCCGCGCGCTTCACGCAACATGTTGCGCGCGATGACCAGTTGCTGCACCTGCGTCGTGCCCTCGAAGATGCGGAACAGACGCACATCGCGATAAAAACGTTCGATGCCGTATTCGCTCATGTAGCCCGCGCCGCCGTGAATCTGCACCGCGCGATCAGCGACACGCCCGCACATCTCCGATGCGAACAGCTTCGCGCACGATGCCTCCGTGCTCACGTTCAGACCGTCATCGCGACGGCGCGCGGCATCGAGAACCATGCAGCGCGCCGCATAGAGTTCGGCGCGGCTGTCCGCGAGCATCGCCTGCACGAGCTGAAACTCGCCGATGGCCTGGCCGAACTGCTTGCGCTCGATCGCGTATTGCACCGTGTCGTCGAGCATGCGCTGCGCGACCGCCACGCAGATCGCCGCGATATGGATGCGCCCTTTGTCGAGCACTTTCATCGCGGTTTTGAAGCCCTTTCCCTCCACGCCGCCGATCAGATTCGCGGCGGGCACGCGGCAGTTTTCGAAGATCACGTCGCACGTATGCGCGCCACGTTGCCCCATCTTCTTGTCGCGCTTGCCGAACCCGATGCCCGGCGTGCCCGCCTCGACGATGAACGCCGAGATGCCGCCGGAAGTCTTGTCCTCGGGATCGGTGCGCGCCATCAGCGTGAAGATGCCCGCTTGCGGCGCGTTGGTGATGTAGCGCTTCGTCCCGTTGACGACGTAGTGATCGCCGTCGCGTATCGCGGTGGTGCGCAGCGAGGCCGCATCGGACCCGGCTTCCGGTTCCGTCAACGCGAACGACGCGATGAGCTCGCCGGTCGCGAGACGCGGCAGATACAGCGCCTTCTGTTCCTCGGTGCCGTCGAGCAGAATGCCCTGCGAGCCGATGCCCACCGTCGTGCCGATTAGCGAGCGGAACGCGGGCGATGCGCGGCCCAGCTCGAACATCGCGATCACTTCTTCTTCCATCGTCAATTGCAGGCCGCCGTACCCTTCGGGAATGGTCAGCCCGAACAGGCCCATCTCCTTCATGTCGCGAACGATGTCCTGCGGAATCTCGTCGCTCTCGGCCACGCGCTCCTCGTTGGGGATCAGGCGTTCACGAACGAAACGCGCGATGTTGTCGCGCAGCACGTTCATCGTTTCGGTATCGCGAATCATGGTCTTCAGTCTCTCCGGATGCTTCTGTGATGTGCTCATGCTGCGATTCGCGAGGCACCTGCGTCAACGGCATGTGAAGGCACGTTCCGTACTTCGATTGCGCCTCTTCCGCGCGTGCGCCGTGTTTCCCCGCGTGATCCTTTTCGATGTACGGAATGTCCTCGCGCATCGCGTTGACACGTATCGGCCGCGCGCTTCATCGTCGAAGTCAGGCAATCGGGATTCAACGGAGACGCATATGACGAGCAGGATGATGGAAGGCAAGGTGGTGGTCGTATCGGGCGCGGGCGGCGGCATCGGCCGCGATATCGCGCTGCTGATGGCGCGTTACGGCGCGCGCGTGGTGGTCAACGATATCGGCGCGTCGCTCGAAGGCACGGGCCGCGACAGCACGCCGGGCGAGCGCGTCGTCGATGAGATTCGCGCGGCGGGCGGCGAAGCCGTATCGAACACCGACAGCGTCGCGGAAAACGGCGCGGGCGAGCGCATCGTCGAACAGGCGCTCGATGCGTTCGGGCGCATCGACTGCGTCGTGAACAACGCGGGGATTCTGCGCGACCGCTTCTTTCACAAGATGTCGGACGAAGAATGGGATGCCGTGCTGAAAGTGCATCTGTACGGCAGCTTCAATCTGAGCCGCGCCGCCGCGAACCGCTTCAAGGATCAGGAGAGCGGCACGTTCGTCCACATGACATCGACCTCGGGGCTGATCGGCAATCTCGCGCAGGCCAACTACAACGCGGCGAAGATGGGCATCGCGGGGCTTTCGAAATCCATCGCGCTCGATCTCGGCAGGTTCAAGGTGCGCTCGAACTGTATCGCGCCGTTCGCCTGGAGCCGCATGGTCAGCTCCATTCCGACCGACACGCCCGAGCAGGCGGCGCGCGTCGAAAAGATCAAGCAGATGACGCCCGCGAAGATCGCGCCGCTCGCGGTCTATCTCGCCAGCGACGGCGCGCGCGATGTGAACGGCCAGATCTTCACCGTGCGCAACAACGAAATCTTCCTGATGAGCCAGCCGCGCCCCGTGCGCTCCGTGCATCAGAGCGAGGGCTGGACGCCCGAATCCATCGCGGAGCATGGCATGCCAGCGCTGAAGTCCTCGTTCGTGCCGATGGACCGCTCCGGCGATGTCTTCAGCTGGGACCCGGTGTGACGCGACGGAGACTGACTTGGCGATCGATTATCAGAAACTGAAGAACTGGCCGTTCGACGACGTGCACCAGACCTACACCGAGCGCGATAGCGCTTTGTATGCGTTGAGCGTTGGCTTCGGCGTCGATCCGCTCGACACGCGCGCGCTGAAGTTCACCTACGGCCCGGAGATGACCGTCGCGCCGACGATGGCCGCCGTGCTCGGCTTTCCCGGCCAGTGGATGCGCAACCCAGAGAGCGGCATCGATTACGTGAAGGTCGTGCATGGCGAGCAGCGCGTGACGCTCATGCGGCCCTTGCCTGCTGCTGCGACGATCATCGGGCGCACGCGCGTGCAATCGATCGTCGACAAGGGAGAAGGCAAGGGCGCGCAAGTGCTGATGTCGCGCGATGTCATCGATGCGTCGAACGGTGAAGTGCTGGCGCGCGTCGAGCAGTTGAACTTCTGCCGCGGCGATGGCGGCTTTACCGCGCGCGGTCAGCCACACGATGCGCCGCTGCCCGCGCCTTCGGCCGTGCCGGAAACGCAGGCGGATATCGACTGCGATCTGCCCGTGCGTGCGGAAGGCGCGTTGCTGTATCGGCTGAACGGGGATGTAAATCCGCTGCATGTCGATCCCGCGACGGCGCGTGCGGCCGGCTTCGAGCGCCCCGTGCTGCATGGACTGGCGACGTACGGCGTCGCCGGTCACGCGATTCTGCGCGCGGTGTGCAGCTACGAGGCAACGCGCCTCAGGATGCTCTACGCGCGCTTTTCGTCGCCGGCGTTTCCGGGCGAGACGATACGCGTCGAAATATGGCGTCAGTCAGGAACGGCGCTGCGCTTCCGCGCGCGATCGGTGGAACGCGACGTCGTCGTGCTCAACAACGGCGAAGCTGAAATCACCGAAGCCTGAGCGCAGCGCGTGCCCGATTCCATCGGGCACGCGCGTCGATCACATGTTCGGATAGTTTGGCCCGCCGCCGCCTTCGGGCGTCACCCACACGATGTTCTGCGTGGGGTCCTTGATATCGCACGTCTTGCAGTGAACGCAGTTCTGCGCGTTGATCTGCAGGCAGTCCTCCTGCGCATCGTTCTTCACGAATTCATACACGCCAGCGGGACAGAAGCGCGCTTCCGGGCCCGCATACGTGCGCAGATTGATATCGACCGGAATGCGCGCATCTTTCAGCGTGAGATGCGCGGGCTGGTTCTCTTCATGATTCGTGTTCGAGATGAACACCGACGACAATCGATCGAACGTGAGCTTGCCATCCGGCTTCGGATACGCGATCGGCGTGCACTGCGAAGCGGGCTTGAGCGTCTCGTGATCCCAATGCCGATGATGCAGCGTCCACGGCGCGTTGCCGCCCAGCACCTTTTGCTCGATGCCCACCATCAACGTGCCGAGGTAAAGTCCCTTGCTCATCCATTGCTTGAAATTGCGCGCGCGATACAACTCGTCGTGCAGCCATGAAGCCTTGAACGATGCCGGATAAGCGGCGAGTTCGTCCGAGCGCCGTCCGGCCTGCACCGCATCGAAGGCGGCGTCGGCGGCGAGCATGCCGGTCTTGATCGCCGCATGCGAGCCCTTGATGCGCGACGCGTTGAGAAAGCCCGCATCGTCGCCGACGAGCGCGCCGCCCGGAAACACGAGCTTCGGCAAGGACATCAGCCCGCCCGCCGTGATCGCGCGCGCGCCGTACGACACGCGCTTGCCGCCTTCGAGAAACGTGCGGATCGCGGGATGCGTCTTGTAGCGCTGGAATTCCTCGAATGGCGAGAGATACGGATTCGAATAGCCGAGTCCGACGACGAAGCCGACCATCACCTGGTTGTCGTCGAGGTGATAGAGAAACGAACCGCCGTACGTGTCGCGATCGAGCGGCCAGCCCGCGGTATGAATGACGAGACCGGGCTCGTGCCGCGCGGGATCGATCTCCCACAACTCCTTGATGCCGATGCCGTACACCTGCGGATCGGCGCCGTCGCGCAGCCTGAAACGCTCCGATAGCTGCCGTCCGAGATGACCGCGCGCGCCTTCGCAGAACAGCGTGTACTTCGCGTGGAGTTCCATGCCGAGCTGGAAGTTTTCGGTCGGCTCGCCATTCCGGCCGACGCCCATGTTGCCCGTCGCGACGCCCTTTACCGAACCGTCATCGTGATAGAGCACTTCGGCTGCGGGAAAGCCCGCGAATATTTCGACGCCCAGTGCTTCCGCATGCTGACCGAGCCAGCGCGTGAGATTCGCGAGGCTGATCACGTAATTGCCGTGGTTCCTGAAGTTATCCGGCAGCGCCCAGTTCGGCACGGAACGCGCGCCGGATTCGGACAGGAACAGAAAGCGGTCTTCCGTCACGGCGACATCGAGCGGCGCGCCTTGCGCCTTCCAGTCGGGGATGAGTTCATCGAGCGCGCGCGGGTCCATCACCGCGCCCGACAGGATATGCGCGCCGATCTCCGAGCCTTTTTCCAGCACGCAGACGCCGAGTTCGACGCCCTGCTCCGCCGCGCGCTGCTTGAGTCGAATCGCGGCGGACAATCCGGCAGGACCGCCGCCGACGATCACCACGTCGTAGTCCATCGATTCGCGCGGACCGTATTGTTCGAGGACATTCGTTTGAGACATGAGCTTCGACTTCCCGATACATGAAGACTTCACGCCACGCCGAGTTCGCGCAGCGCCTGAATTTGCGCGTCGCCGTAGCCGGCTTCGTGCAGGATCTCCGTCGTGTGCTCGCCGATGGTCGGCGGCCGCGATTCGATCGAAGGCGGCGTGCGCGACAGCATCGCCGGCGATACGACGATCGGCGCCTTGCGCGCCAGCCCCGGATAATCGACCCAGTCGAACGCATGCGAAGCGTGGATCGCCGGATCGTCGAGCGCCTCGCGCGGCGAATAGACGGGGCCTGCGGGAATGCGCGCCGCTTCGAGCGCGGCGAGCGCTTCCTCGCGCGTGCGCGACGCACACCACGCCGACATCATCTCGCTCAGCGCCGCGCCGTTTTCGCCGCGCCGCAAGTCGTCGGTGAAACGCGGATCGTTCATCAGCGCGGGATCGCCGATCATGCGCACCCAGCGCCTGAAAAGCGGCTGACCGATCACCTGCACGATGATCCATCCATCGCGCGTACGGAAGATGTCCGACGGTCCGTGTATCGGGCTGCGATTGCCGGTCGCCTGCCGGTCGATGGACAGCACCGCTTCCTCGATCAGCGCGCCGCTCGCGAACATCAGCGCGGTTTGCAGCAACGACGCTTCGACCACCTGCCCCTTGCCGCTCGTGCGCCGTTCGTAAAGCGCCATCACGGTGCCGAGCGCGCACGACAGCGCGGTCGCGAAATCGACGACCGGCACCATCGCCTTGGCCGGACTTTCCGGCGTGCCCGACATGTAGACCGCGCCGCTCATCGCCTGGCCGACGCCATCGAAACCGACGCGATTCGCCGCATCCGCATGCGACCCGAACGCGGACGACGCCGTGAGAATGATGTCCGGTTTGATCGCGCACAACGACTCGTAATCGAGGCCGAGATTGGCGAGCGTCGCGGGCGGCATGTTGGCGATGACGACGTCGGCGTCGCGAATCAGCCGCTTCACGACCTCGCGGCCCTGAGGATGATCGATGTCGAGCGTGATCGAACGCTTGTTGCGGTTCGATTGCAGAAAGAACGCGCCCTCGCCGCTTTCCGTGACCGGCATGACGAAGCGGTCTTCGCTGCCGCCGACGCGATCGACGCGGATCACTTCGGCGCCGAAATCCGCGAGCAGCGCCGCGCAAAAAGGCCCTGCGATATAGCGCCCGAAATCGAGAACGCGAATGCCTTGAAGAACCTTGGCCATGTCGTGTCGTCCTCTCAGGCGCTGCGTGCGGGCGAAACCGGCGTGGTCACCGGGAACGCGGGCGCGCGCTTCTCGCGGAACGACGCCACGCCTTCGCGCACTTCCGCGCCGCCGAAGCCGAACATCTCCAGCGCGAGCGATGCATCGAATGTGGGGCCCGCCTGACGCAGCCAGTTGTTCAGCGCGTACTTGGTCAGCCGCACCGCCGAAGGCGCGCCGTTCACGAGGCGCGTGGCGATGGAAAGCGCGGTGTCCTGAAGCTCGACATCGTCCACGGCGAGCGATACGAGTCCGATCTGTTCCGCCTTCTCGCCGCTCACCGGCTCGCACAGCATCAGGTGATACTTCGCCTTCGCCATGCCGCACAAGAGCGGCCAGATGATCGCCGCATGATCGCCCGCTGCGACGCCGAGGCGCGTATGCCCGTCGACGAGTTTCGCGGAACGCGCCGCGACCGATATATCCGCGAGCAGCGCCGCGACCAGTCCCGCGCCGACGGCCGATCCGTGTATCGCCGAGACGATCGGCTTCGAGCAGTTGATGATGTTGTAGACGAGATCCTTCGATTCGCGCCACACGCGCACGCGCGCATCGAAGGAGTCGATCATTTCCTCGACCATGTCGAAGTCGCCGCCCGCCGAGAACGCGCGGCCCGCGCCGCACAGGATCACGGCGCTCGTTTGCGCATCTTCATCGACATCGCGCCAGACGCGCGCGAGTTCGTCGTGGCCGCGCGCATCGAGCGCGTTGAGCCGTTCCGGGCGATTCAGCGTGATGCGCAGCACGCCGCGCGCGGGACGATCGAATGCGAGCGCACGATACGACGCATAAGACACGTTGGACTTCGTATGCTCCGACATGGATTCTTCCTTTCTCTCTGGAATTCGTTGAACCCATCGTGACGACCGCGACCGATAGCGTCAACGCGATGCGCCGCGTTGTTCCGTACGTCGAAACCGGCTCTGCTGCGCGGTGTCTCGCGCGTGAGTCGAAGCGGATTCCGAAGTACGGAATCACGGCTCGCAATCGACATCCGCGAGCAGTTCGGTGAGCCTGTGCCCGGCTGCGTGAAGCGCGGGAATGGCGCGCTTGCGGATCGCGGTCATGTCGGGTTCGAGTTCGACCGCGCCGCAGTTGAGCGACATCAGCGTGCGCGTGCGTCCCACCGTCAGCGGCAACGCGATGCCGTACGCATTGCGCTGATATTCGCCGACGGCCATGCAGACGCCCGTCGTGCGCAGGTCCTCGAACGCGGTGTCGAGATTCTTGCGCACGACGTCCGCGTTCTTGCCCGGCGTCGCGAGAATCGCGGCGATGCGTTCGCGGCGTTGCGCTTCGGGCAGCGCGTACAGATGCGCGCGCCCGACCGAGGTCGTTTCCATCGGCAGCAAGGTGCCGACGCCAAGCCGCAACGTCGCGATCCGCGCGCTCGTTCTGCACGCGATATACAGCATGTCGAGATGATCGGGCACCGCGAGCGCGACGCACAGTTCGAGCTTGTCGGCGAGTGTCTGAAGAAACGGATTGACGAGACGCGTGACGGGGCTCGCTTCGAGATAGGCATGCCCGATGCTCAACGCGCCCGCGCTCAGCTCGAACTGCCGCCCGCCGCTCACGCGCCGGAGAAAACCGATGCGGATCAGCGTCGCGGTGATACGCGACACCGTCGCCTTGGGAAAGCCGGTGCGGCGCACGAGTTCCGCGTTCGACAAAGGCGCACGGTCGGCGCGAAACGCGCGCAACACTTCGAGCCCGCGTTCGACGGTCAGCGTGACGGGCGTGGTATCGGCTGGGGTGGTCATCGTCGCCTCAATCGTCGAAAAGCACCTGCTCCTGCAGATGCTGCGCCGCGGCCACGAGACGCGGCCCGAGTTCACGTTCGACGCGCGCGCGCCCGAGTTTCGCGCTCGGCCCGATGCACGCCAGCACGAGCGGCGTCTGATCGCGAATCACGAGCGGCGCCGCGACGATCGCGAGATCTGGCTCCCATTCGCCGAGCGACGTGCAATAACCCGCGTTATGCGTCTGCGAAATGCCTTCGCTGATGCGCCGCCGCAAATGCGGCCAGTCGCGCCCCGCCCTGCGCTCGACATTGCCCAGCAGATAGAAGCGTTCGAGTTCGGGCAGCGCGGCGAGCAGCGCCCAGCCCATCGGCGATGACGCGATGCGCAGCCGCGCGCCCGCATGAAGTTCGAGATCGATCGTCGCAGGCTTGCTCGCGCATGTTTCGAGGACGATCACATCGAGACGGTCACGCGCGGCGAGCACGACGTAGGTTCCGCTCGCATCGGCGAAGGACTGCATCTCGAGGCGCGCGAGCCGCTGCACGCTCGAATGCGCGATGGCCGCATAGCCGAGCGCAAGAACGGATGCCGCGAGCCGGTATTTGCGCTGCGCCGGCGAATAATGCAGATACCCGAGCGCCACCAGCGAACGCGCCATGCGCGACACGGTCGGCGCGGGGATGCCTGTTTCGAAGACGATTTCCTGATTGCCGAGCCACGGCTCCTGCGGCGTGAACGCGCCGAGTATCGCGAGGCTGCGGGCGAGCGGCACGACCATCGCCGCGCCCGTCTGCTCGCGCGACGCATGCGCGCTGTCCGACAGCGCCGAATCCCAACGCGTCTGATGTGCTCCGGCATTGCGGCTCGGCTGCGTCGACATGATTCACTCCTTCTTCATGCGTTCGATTACAGGTTTTCGCGTCGAGAACGTCAACCGGTTGGCGAATGTGTTCCGTACTTTGGAAGGTTCATTTTCCCTGCGAAATGTCGTTCAAGCAGCGTGCGCCGAACGCTCGTTCGGCAGCGAACGCTTTTCGATGTATGGACAGTCCCGTCGCGTCACGACAATTTACCTAACGTTTGTTACCCTATCGCGTGTTCGGTCAAGCGACCATCGGGTAATGCCCTCGTTCAGTATCTGCAAACGCTTTCAAACTACGGAACACGGACGCTCGTGGCGTGGACATCGCATGAAGAAGCCGCTTATCGTGAGAACAGCATACGAGGCGAACACATGACGATTCCACACGACGACGTCACGCGCGAAGAGATTCATCATCGCCAGATCGACATGCGCGGATACCGGCGCGGCGATGGGCTGTTCGAAGCGAGCGCGATTCTCATAGATTCCAAGTCGCACGATTTCACGCCGCCCGGCGGTGCGCGCACGGCACGCAGCCATACGCCGATTCACGACATGGGCGTGACGCTCATCTTCGACGCGGACATGATCGTGCGCGACGTGCGCACGTTCATGCGCGCGCATCCCTACGATACGTGCCCCGGCGGCGGCGATTCGCTGCGTGCGCTGATCGGCCTGCGCATCGGCGCGGGCTGGAACGGCGAGGTGCGCAAGCGTCTGCCATCGTGCGACACGTGCACGCATCTGAAGGAACTGCTCGGGCCGCTCGCGAGCACCGCATTTCAGACGATGGTGGGACTGCGGCCATCGGCATTGAACGACCGCGACAGCAACGGCCAACCCGTCAAGATCGACAGTTGCCATGCCTACGGCGCGACGCGCGATCTCGTGAAACGTCTATGGCCCTACCATCACACGCCCACATGAATCTCTCCGCGCTGATCCGCCCCGGCGATACCGTCATGTGGGGCCAGTCCCACGCCGAACCCGTCACGCTGATGCGCGCGCTCGTCGAAGAGCGGCATCGCATCGGGCGTGTGCGGCTCTTTCTCGGCATCGGCCTCTCTGACGTGCTCGCGCCCGAACACGCCGACGCCTTCGACTTTCTGGCGTACTGCGGCAGCGGCTCCAACCGGACGCTCGCGCGCGCGGGCGTTCTCGATATTCTTCCCGCGCACTATTCGCAGCTTCCGAAACTCGTGCAGAGCGGTGCCTTGCGTGTCGATGTCGTCATGCTTCAGGTATCGCCGCCCGATGCGCTCGGCCGCCATTCGCTCGGCCTCGCGCGCGAATATCTGGTCGAAGCGTTGAAGGGCGCGCGCACGATCATCGGCGAAGTGAATCGCGACGTGCCCTGGACACATGGCGGGCCTTATCTGCGCGAATCGGACTTCGATCTGCTGGTCGAATCGGATGCCGCGTTCGCCAACCCGCCCGCGAGCGCGCCGGGTCCGGTCGAAATTGCCATCGGGAAAAACGTGGCGAGTCTCATCGAAGACGGCGCGACCTTGCAGACCGGCATCGGCGCCATTCCCGACGCGGTGCTCTCGCAACTGATGGACCGCCGCGATCTCGGCGTGCACACGGGCAGCATCGGCGACGGCATCGCGACGCTATGCGAAGCGGGCGTCGTCACGAACGCCAGGAAGGCGGTCGATGCGGGCGTCTGCGTGGGCGGCGTCATCATCGGCTCGGCGCGCGTGCGCCGGTTCGCGCATCGCAATCCCGCGTTGGAACTGCGCGGCACCGCGTACACGCACGACGCGAACGTGCTGCGGAGATTCGATCGTTTCGTCGCGATCAATTCCGCCGTCGAAGTCGATCTGACCGGGCAGGTGAACGCAGAAGTCGCGGCAGGCACGTATGTCGGCGCGGTCGGCGGCGCCGGCGATTTTCTGCGCGCGGCGCAGGCGAGCCGTGGCGGCGTGCCGATCATCGCGATGCCGTCGACCGCGGGCAAACACAGCCGCATCGTCACGCGACTCGCCGGACCCACGACGATCCCGTGCAGCGACGCCTGCGTGATCGTCACGGAATACGGCGTGGCCGACCTGCGCGGACTGTCCCTCGCGCAGCGTCTTTCGCGCATGATCGATGTCGCGCATCCCGATCATCGTGAAGCGCTGGAGCGCGAAGCGCGCGACGCGTCATTGCGCGTCATCGTGGCGCGTTGATTCGTCGCGCGGCTGATCGAGCAATTGCTGCATCAGCGCGCGCGTGGTCGGACTCGGGCTGCGGCCGCGCGGCGTCGCGATATGAATTCTGCGCACGGCCCACGGCTCCGCCAGTTCGATCACCGAAACGCGGTTCAGCAGTTCGTGGCCGAGAAAGCATTCGGGCTGCACGGTCACGCCGAGACCCGCCTGCACCAGACTGATCGCGACGCCCGCGCTGCGCACGCAATGGCGCGGCTCGAATTCCGTGCCGAGACGGCGGGCCGCCGCGCGAAACGCGCCGAGCATCGCATCGACGGTGACGAGTTGTTCCGGCAGCAATTCCTTGAACGTGACGCTGGAATGCGCGCTCAGCGGATGCCCTTGCGGCACGACCACGACCATCCGGTCATGCCGATACGGCGTGACATCGACGCCGCCGAGATCCAGTTCGTGCGCCGCCGCGAAAAGCCCGATATCGGCTTCGCCACGCGATACGGCGTGAATGATCTCGGCATTTTCGAGTTCGCGCAGGACGAGATGCACGAGCGGATATTCGCGGCTGAACTCGCCCAGCTCGCGCGACAGAAACGGCACGTACACCGAACGCGCCGACGCGACCGTCAACTCGCCCTGCATGCCTTCCGTGAACGCGGCGATCTCGGCGCGCATGTCTTCGAGGCTGCCGAAAATCGTGCGGATATAGCGCGCGAGCACGTTGCCCGCCGGACTTGCGACGACGCCTTTCGGGCTGCGTTCGAGCAGCTTGACGCCGGCGATGTCCTCGAGGTCCTGAATGCGCTTGGTCGCCGTCGATGCGGCGATGTTTTCGCGGATCGCGGCGAGGCCGATCTGTTGTTCCTCGACCGCGGAAAGAAAGAGCTTGAGCGTGAACAGATCGACCTGACGGATCAGGTGAAGCCGGTTGAAGGTTCCCATGTCTCCTCTCGCGCATCGCCGATGCGCTCATTGTGCGCTCTTTACAGGCGCTTTCTACTGGTGAACTTTCAGCAAGGCCTCCAGCCGGTCGTTGTCCGCGCCGATATCCCGCGCCGCGTGCAAGGGCGGCGGCCGCTTGCCTTCGAACGACAGCGGCAGCCCGACCAGACCGATCTCGTCGTCCGGCGGCGTTTCGATGATGCCGAGCGCCTTCGTCTGCGCGTGATGCACGAGTTCGTCGGTGGTCTGAACCGGCGCGACCGGCAGGCCCGCCGCCTGCAGGCGCGCCTGCCAGAACGCGCGCGTTTCCCGCGCGAGCCGCGCGCCGATCAGGCCGTCGATCTCCGCGCGATACTTCAGCCGCGCCGCGTTGGTCGCGAAGCGCTCGTCGCGCGCCCATTCGGGATGATCGAGCGCGGCGCACAGCTTCGCGAAGAGCGCATCGTTGGCGGCGCTGATGATCAGATAGCCGTCCGCCGCCGGATAAGCCCGATGCGGCACGATGAACGCGACGCCCGAGCCGTGCCGTGCGCCGAGTTCGCCGTCGGCGCTGTAATTGGCGATGCCGACCGACATCCACGCGATCGCCGTCTCCAGGAGCGAGCTGCTGACGCTCGCGCCGCAATGCTTCGCCTGTCGCCGGTAGAGCGCCGCGAGAATGCCGATCACGGCCCACATGCCGGTGCCGAAATCGACGATGGACACGCCCGCGCGCACCGGCGACTGCCCTTCCTCGCCCGTGATGCTCATGATGCCGGAGAACGCCTGCATCAGCGGATCGTAGCCGGGCAGATCGTTGAGCGGACCGGTGTGTCCGAACGCGCCGATCTCGCAATGGACCAGTTCGGGCTTGGTCACGCGCAGGCTGTCGGCGTCGAGGCCGTAGCTCGCGCTCGTGCCCGGCCGCAGGTTATGGATGAACACATCGGCATGTTCGGCGATGAGCTGATGCAGCATACCGAGTTGCGCCTGATCCTTGATATCGATGCTGATGCAGCGCTTGCCCCGGTTGATCGCATGAAACGCGGCGCCGCTGCCCTTCCATGTGCTCGGCCCCCAGCCGCGCGAGGAATCGCCGCTCGGCCGCTCGACCTTCCACACTTCGGCGCCGAGCGCGGCGAGAATGCGGCCGCTGAACGGCGCGGAGGCGCTGTCGCTCAACTCCACCACCACCACGCCCGACAAAGGCAGGTCACGTAGCATGTTCGTTCTCCGGTTGTGCCCGTTGCGCGGCCCACGCGCCGCCGGACAGCAAGATGGCTTCGATCTCGTCGCGCGAAAAGCCGTATTCGTCCAGCAACTGCACGGTGTGCTCCCCGAGGCGCGGCGCGGGATGACGCAACGCGGGCGCGCTCTCGCTCCACCGCTGGGGAATGCCGATGCTGCGCAGCCTGCCTTCCGACGGATGCTCCTGCTCCTCGAAGAAACCGATCTGCTTCATGTGCGGATCGTCGAGCAGCGTCGCGGGCGTGTTCATCTCGATGACGGGAATGTCCGCTTCCACCAGCAGCTTCATCCACTGCGCAGTCGTCTTCGTTTCGAACGTGCGCGCGAGAAACGCGTACAGATCGGCGATATGCTGCGTGCGTCCGTGGATGTCGGCGTAGCGCGGATCGTCGGCCATCTCCGGATGCCCGGTCAGCACGAAAAAGCGCCGCCAGTGATGATCGGCATAGACGTTCACGCCGATGTAGCCATCCAGCGTGCGATACGGACGGCGGTCGCCGTTCATCATGCGCGCGTAGCCCCAGTCGCCGATCGGCGGCACGAAGGTATGGCCGTAGAGATGATCGCCCATCACGAAGTGCGCGAAGGTCTCGAACATCGGCACCTCGACTTCCTGACCGACGCCGCTTTTCTCTCGTCGATACAGCGCCATCGATACCGCCGAACACAACGCCATGCCGACGACGCGATCCGCGATCGCCGTCGCCACGTATTCGGGCTCGCCGCTCTTGCGCGCCTGCAGCACCGGCATGCCGACGCCGGCCTGAATCAGATCGTCGTAAGCCGGGCGATCCGCATACGGGCCGTTCTGCCCGAAGCCGAACGCGCCGCAGTACACGATGCGCGGATTCACCTCGCGCACATCTTCGTATGCGATGTTAAGCCGCGCCATCGATGCGGGCCGCAGGCTGTAGATCACCACATCGGCCTGCCGGATCATGCGTTGCAGCGCCGCCGCGCCGCGCTCGTGTTTCAGGTCGAGCACGATGCTGCGCTTGTTGCGGTTCAGATGCAGAAAGATCGCGCTCATGCCGCGATGCCTGCACGGTCCGACACCGCGCGTCGTGTCGCCTTCGCGCGATTCGATCTTGCACACGTCCGCGCCCATGTCGGCGAGCAGAAGCGATGCGTACGGCCCCATGAAATTCGACGTGAGATCGAGAATGCGCACGCCGTCGAGTGGTCCTGCCATGACGTCTCCTCCAGCTTGTTCGTTATCGGTCGGACAGGACGAAGACCGGCATCTTCTGCGCGCCGCGTTCGACGATGCGCATCGTCACGCTCTCGCCGATGCGCACGGCGTCCGGTTCGGCATCGATCTGCGAGAACAGATAGTAGCCTTCGTCCATCTTGATGAAGCCGACTGTGTACGGCGTGATCGATGCCCACACGGGCGTCGGGCCGCGCATGATCGTGCTGTGCGACCAGACTTCGCCGCGCCCTTGCGAGCGTTCCCAGCCGAGCGATGGCGAACCGCAATGCGGGCAGTACGAATGCGCGGGCCACACCGCCTGCGCGCAATCGGCGCAGCGCTGAAACGTGAGTTCGTTCCCGGAGAGCGCGGCCCAGTACGGTTCGGCATCCGGAAGGCGGTAGGGTTGCGGCCAGCCTTGCGCTGAAATGGCTTCTGTCATGTGCGTTCTCTCAGGTCGTGGACGACAGCATCAGCACGGCGCCCGCTGCCAGCATGCCGCCCGCGCCCTGCACCAGCACGGTCTTCGGACGGTTTCTCGCGGCAAGGCCGAGCGGCGTGCCGCGCAACTGGCGGATCGCCTCGACGATGCTGTCCATGTTGCAGGAAATGCCCGGCTGCCCGAACGAGAGCCAGCCGCCGTTGGTATCGGTCGGCAGATCGCCGTCGATGCCGGTGCGGCCCTCGCGATACAGATCGATGCCGCGTCCCTTCTTCGCGAAGCCGAGGTCTTCCATCACGATCGGACCCATGTGCGCGAAGTTGACGGAGATCTGCGTCATGTCGATGTCCGATGGCGTGAGGCCGGACATCGCATAGGCCTGACGCGCCGCTTCGGCCGTCGCGGTATGCGTGAGGTTCGGGAACGCGCCGAGGCCTTCGAACTTGCAGCGGCGCATGTTCATGCGATCGGTCAGATACTCGTGCGTCGTCGCGGATCCGTAGCCGAGCACGTAGACGGGATCGCGTGCATCTTTCACGTTGTCCGGCGATGTCACGATGAGCGCGCCGCCCGTGCCGCCACCCCAGGTCGAGCACATCCAGCGGCGCAACGGCGAGGCGACATACGGCGAGCCCAGCACCTTCGCGCGATCGATCTCGCCGAACTTCGCCTTCGCCGCGTGCGGATGATGCCGCCCCCAGCGCTGATTCGCGATCACGACATCGGCGAGGTCGTCTTCCGTGATGCCGAACTCGTGAAAGTAGCGGCACGCGGCCTGCGCATACAGCGCGGGAATGGTCGGGCCGTACGGAATCTCGAACTGCGGATCGGCGTCGGCTTCGGCGCCCATCGCGACGGCATCGACAAAGAGCTCGGTCGCATCGCTTTGCAGGCACAGCACGTACTCCGCGCGGCCCGCCGCGATCATCTGCGAAGCGATGGCGATGGTCGATGTCAGCCCCGCGCCGTGCATCGTCACTTCGCTCGTGATGGTCACCGGCATCTGCATGTGCGAGATGAAGATGTTGCTCCACTGGGAACGCTTGTCGGCCCACGGCGAGCGGCCGGTGAACACGGCATCGACTTGATCGCGATCGATGCCCGCGTCGGCGAGTGCGTTGTGCGTGGCTTCGGCCGCGAGCTGCAACGGGTCCTTGCGATTCGCGAGCGATGCATACGCATCGCCCATTCCGACGATCGCCGCGACGGGTTGAGGCGTCATGCTCGCTCTCCTCAGTCCTGAAGCTCGGGCTGCGATCCGGCGACGAGCGCGTCGAGATCGGCGCGCGTTCTCATCATCAGAAGGCTCCATTCGCTGCGCTGCACGACTTCGCCGCGCTGGTTGAATGCCTTGATCAGAAACGAGCCGACGCCGTACTTGTCGTCCTTCTCTTTCTTGCCGATGACTTCCGCGCTCACATAAACGGTATCGCCGATCTTCACCGGATTGAGAAAGCGCATCTTGTCGACGCCGTAGTTCGCCTGAATCGCCGGGCCGAACTGCAGCAGGCCCGAGAGCAGCGAGAAGGTCAACATGCCCTGCACGAGGCGCTCGCCCCAGCGCGTCTTCGATGCGTATTCGGTGTTCGAGTGAATCTCGATCCAGTTGCCGGTGAACATGCAGAACATGACCACATCGCTTTCCGTCACGGTGCGGCCCGCCGAGCGGAATTTCTGGCCGATCTCCAGTTCGTCCCACGGCACGTTGACGCTGTTATTGACGACGCTCATCGATATCTCCTGTGTGATTTTTGCGGGGTTCACTGACGCATCGATTTCGCGATGATCGTGCGTTGAATCTGCGACGTGCCGCCGCCGATGGTCGACTGAATGCTCTCGCGCAGATAGCGCTCCATGTCGGCTTCGGGCAGGTTCGCGTAGCCGCCCAGCACCTGCATGCCGGTGAGTGCGCACTCCTTGAGCGTCTCGGAGCCGTAGAGCTTGGCCATCGACACTTCGCGGCTGCACGGCACATGCGCGGCGGCCATTTGCGCGGCGCGATAGCAAAGCAGGCGCGCGGCATCGACCTTGGTCTGGCAATCGGCCAGCATGTGGCGGATCACCTGAAATTCGTACAGTTGCTTGCTGAACTGGATGCGCTCGTGCGCATAGCGCGTGGCCGCGGTCACGGCCTGTTGCGCGTTGCCGGCGTAGGCCGCCGCGACCGCGCAGCGTTCCAGCTCCAGATGCTCGGTGATGATCTTCCAGCCCTGGCCGACGTCGCCGAGCAGCGCATCGCCGGGCACGCGCGCTTCGTCGAGAAAGATTTCGGTGGTGCCCGTCGCGTGACGCGAGAGCGTCGGCAGCTTGTTGATGACGACGCCCTTCGTGTCGTTCGGAATCAGCAGCACGGACAGGCCGCCGTGCTTGTCGTCGTTGCCCGTGCGCACCAGCATCGCGATGGTGGTGTCCTTCGCCGCCGCGCCGCTGCACCAGAGCTTCTGGCCGCTCACGATCCAGTCGCCGTTGCTGTCGCGACGCGCGCGCGTCTTCGTGTTGGCGGCATCGGAACCCGCGTCCGGCTCGGAGATCGACACCGAGAAGCGGATCTTGCCTTCGATGAAGGGCTTCACGTAACGCGTTTTCTGTTCCGGCGTGCCGAACTTGATGATGTTCATCGCTGTGAAGGTCGGCACGAGCACCGAGCACGCGAAGTCGAAGCCGAACTTGCCGAGGCCTTCGGCCATCAGCGAGTAATCGAAAATGTCGCCGCCCGAGCCGCCCGCTTCTTCCGGAATCAGAATGCCGAGCCATCCCTGCTGCGCGATCTTCTCGTAGGCTTCGTACGGATACTGTCGTTCCATGTCGCACTTGCGCACGTATTCGACGGTGATCTCGTTGTCCATGAACTTGTTGACGGTGTCGAGCCACATCGTTTGCGACTCGTCCAGAAAGTTTGCGGGCATGTCTTCTTGCTCCTCGTTGAATGACCGATGTATCGGTATTTGCAGGTTAGAGCGATGCAGACCGCGATCCAACTGGCGTTTTTCGAAGCCCGGTTTCGATGATGTCGAAGCGTGTTGCGCGTGCGCGGAAACGCAAACAGCGCCCTCCGGCGCTGTTTGCGGGCTGCAACGAAACGGGTTCAGACGATCGCGCCGGCTTCGCGCAATGCGCTCAGCTCCTCGGGCGTGAAACCCCAGTCGGCAAGCACGGAATCGGTGTTCTCGCCGGGCGCGGGCGGCGGCCGCTGGATCGCGCCCGGCGTGCGGGAAAAGCGCGGCGCGGGCGCGGGTTGCGTGACGCCATCGTTCACGACGAACGTCTCGCGCGCCCGCAAATGCGGATGATCCGGCGCTTCGGCCATCGACAGCACGGGCGCGATGCACACCTCGCGCCCTTGCGCGAGCGCGCACCATTCATCGCGCGTGCGGGTGCGAAAACGCGCGGCGAATATCGCGTGCACGGCGGGCCATTGCGCGCGGTCGTGCTGAGCAGGCATATCGGCTTCGCGCAAGTCCAGCAGCGCCAGCGTGTTGCGCCAGAAACGCGCCTCGTTCGATCCGAGGCTTAGCCAGCGGCCGTCCTTCGTCTCGTACACGTTGTACCAGGGCGCCCCCGAGTCGAGCCGATTGACGCCCCGCTCATCGCGCCAGTAGTCGCCCGCGCGCAGGCCGTAGAAGAGCGTCATCAGCGATGCGGAGCCGTCGACCATTGCCGCGTCGATCACCTGACCCTTGCCCGAGCGCTGCCGTTCGAGCAGCGCCGATACTACGCCCAGCGCGAGATACAGCGAACCGCCGCCGAAATCGCCCGCGAGGTTCAGCGGAATCGCGGGACCGCCCTGCGCGCGCCCCACCGAATGCAGCACGCCGGTGAGCGAGATGTAGTTGATGTCGTGTCCCGGCGCCTGCGCGAGCGGCCCGTCCTGCCCCCAGCCGGTCATCCGTCCATAGACGAGCGCGGGATTCGCGGCGAGGCACGCATCCGGTCCCAGCCCGAGCTTTTCCGCGACGCCCGGCCGGAAGCCTTCGATGAGCGCATCGGCTGAGCGGACCAGCTTCATGACGGCGTCCGTGGCTTCCCGCTTCTTCAGATCGAGCGCCGCACTGCGACGCCCGCGATGCAGCAGATTGAAGCGATGTTCCACCGGCGCGCCGCCGTCATAGCCCGGCGGCCTGTCGATGCGGACGATATCCGCGCCCAGATCCGCCAGCAGCATGCAGCAGAACGGCGCCGGACCCACACCGCCCAGCTCGACGATGCGAATGCCCGCGAGCGGCCCTCGTGCGTTTTCCATGTCGGTCGTCTCCGCTCACGTGCTCTTCGCTTGCGCATAGGGTACGTCGTATTGCGTGGCCTTCGGTATCAGCGTGACGACGCCGGCGGCCATCACGGCGGGAATCGCGAACGCATAGAAGTTCCAGTGATGGCCGAGGTTCGAGCCGAGCACCCACCCGCCGATCATCGGTCCGAGAATCGAGCCGATGCGCCCGAGACCCTGCGCGGCGCCGATCGCGGAACCGCGGCACGATGCCGGAAAATAGGCGCCGATAAAGCCGTAGACGAGCGTCGATGAGCCGATCGACCCGAGGCCCGCGCCGAACACCGCCAGCATGAGCCAGGTGTGATCCGGCTTCTGGCTGAGCACGAGCAGCGATATCGAGCAGATGAGGAAATACGGCACGAGCACGCGCTTCGAGCCGAATCGGTCGGCGAGCCACGAACCGATCAGGTTGCCCACCACGGCGCCGAACTGCATCACGAGCAGGAACTGCAGCGATGAACCCAGCGGATAGCCCGACTTGCGCATCAACTGGGGCAGCCATGCGTTGAGGCCATAGACGACGAGTTGCGCGCAGAAGCACATCAGCGCGAACAGCAGCAACGCGGCGCGGAATTCGGGCGATGTCAGCAGCCGATATCCCCGCGCGCCCGCGGCCGCGACGCGCGACCGGCGATGTTCCTCTTCGTCGCGTGCGATTTCGTCGAGGTCGATTGCGTAGCGCGCAGCGAGTGCGCGCGCTTCGTCGGTGCGGCCGCGGTCCAGAAGATGGCTCGCCGACTCGGGCAGGTAGAAGAACATGACCGGCAGAATGAACACGTAGAGCGCCCCGAGTCCGTAGAGCACGCGCCAGCCCTGCTCTTGCAGCATCGCGATGGCGAGCAGCGCGCAGATCACGCCGCCGACCGGATAGCCCGTCAACGCGATCGCGCTGTAGAGTTGCCGGCGGCTGCGGGGCGCGTATTCGATGGTGAGCGCCACCGCCGACGGCACCACGCCGCCGAGCCCGATTCCGGTCACGAAACGCGCGATGCCGAGCGCCTGCGGCGAATGCGCGATCGCGCAGAGCAGCGAGCCGAGCGAGAACCACAACACGCCCGCCATCATGAGCTTGCGCCGCCCGATGCGATCGGACAGCGGACCTGCGCCGAGCAAGCCGACCATCAGGCCGGCGAGCGTCCAGCTGCCGATCATCCCCGCGCTCGCGGGACTCAGGTTCCAGCCGGGTTCTTCGAGCAGGCGCGGGATGGTCGCACCGTAGACGATGAGATCGTAGCCATCGACTGCAATCGTCAGAAAGCACAGCATGACCACGAACAGACTGCTTCGCGGCGGTCTTGAAGATAGGTTCACATCGTCTCCTGTGTCGGATTATTCGAATGTCCGCTGATGGGCTCATCGAGTGAGCCGTCCCAATATAGGCACGCGAAATTTTCAGACCTAGTGACGGTTTTCGAATCGGGTATTCGGTGTCGTCGAATCGCGGCGCGGCAGGTCGTTCGGATTACGCGAAGCGCCGGTTCGAAACATTGCAGTTGCCGCGATGACCGTTGCGCGCCTAACGTGGTGATCGGCAGGAGAGGACTCGTCAAATCATCGAGGACGCAATGCAATGAGCGATCTGGAAGGAAAGGTGGCCATCGTCACGGGCGGCACGGGCGGCATCGGCAAGGGCATCGCGTTGCAGCTCGCCACGCGCGGCGCCGTCGTCGTGATCAGCGGGCGCAGCGCGGCGAAAGCCGAAGCCGCGCTCGCGGAAATGCGGCAGGCCGGCGCAACGGCAGGCTTCATCGCGGGCGACGTGCGATCCAGCGCCGATATGTCCGCGCTCGCCGAAGAGACCGCGCGCAGGTTCGGCGGCATCGACATCGTCGTCGCGAACGCGGGCGGCAACGACGACGAAGCCCGCTCGGCGCAAGTGCGCGGCCCGTTCGTCGACATCGATCTGGCGCGCGTGGCGGCCGTCGTCGCGGAGAACACCTGCGCGAAGCTCTTCCCCGTGCAGGCGGCGCTGCCCTATATGCGCGCGCGAGGCGGCGGCAGCGTGATCTTCCTGACATCGGAGGGCGGCCGTGTGCCGACGCCGGGGCAAACCGCCGTGGCGACGTTTGCCGGCGGGCTGATCCGCGCAAGCAAGGTGATAGCGAAAGAACTGGCGCGCGACCGCATCCGCGTGAATTGCGTGTGCGTCACGGTCGTGCGCGACAGTCCGTCGTGGGAAGCTGTGTTCGGTGAGGACGGCAAGGTGTCGGAGCAGCATCGCCGACAGTACGAGAAGATCGTCGCGGGTTGCCCGCTCGGCGTCGCGGCGCCGGCGGACATCGGACGCGTAGTGGCGTTTCTCGCCTCCGACGAGTCCGCCTACCTCACCGGCGCGACGCTCAGCCCGACGGGCGGACTCACGCTGCACTGAAGGCCGTCGCGTCCCTGCCCTTCAACCCTTCTCGTCGATGATCTTGCGGATCGCCTGTTCGAACGCTTCGGAAGGCTGGCCGCCGCTCACGAGATACTTCTGGTCGAAGATGATCGCGGGCACGGACTGGATGCCGAGTTGCTGCACCTCCCGCTCCTCGGCCCTCACTTCATCGGCATAGGTGCCGTTTTCCAGCACCGCGCGCGCCGCTTCGCCATCGAGACCGACGCTTCGGGCCGCCTCGATGAGCACGTCCGGATCGCTCGTATCCTTGCCGTCGCCGTGATACGCGCGCAACAGCGCGAGCTTGAGCGGCAGTTGCTTGCCTTCGATGCCCGCCCAGTGCAGCAGCCGATGCGCATCGAACGTGTTGTACACCCAGTTGCGCTCGCCGAAATCGAAGCCTTCCTGCGCCCCGCGCTCGCGGATCATCGCCTGCGTCTCGCGGATCTGCTCCGGCGTGCGGCCATACTTGCGGCCGAGATAATCGACGATGCGCTCGCCTTGCGGGCCCATGTCCGGATTCAGTTCGAACGGATGCAACGTGATGCGGGCATCGACGGTATCGCCGAGGCGCTCCAGCGCGCGTTGCAGGGAAGACAGGCCGACGGCGCACCACGGGCAGGCGATGTCGGAGACGAAGTCGATTTGGAGAGGGCGAGACATGAGTGTGGTGAAAGTTGAAGATGAATCGCACAGGCTAGCGCAAATCGGTTTGGCCTGCGTTTTTCGCTGAGTCCGCGAACAGATCGATCACCACGCCGCGCAGCCAGCGATTGCCTTCGTCCTGCTGCACGCGCGCGTGCCAGAGCAGATGGATTGGCGCGGCGGGCAGCGTCGAAGGCAACGCGCGCAGGCTGAGCGAGAACGGCTGAGCCAGTTGCTGGGCCAGTCGCTCGGGCACCGTGGCGATCAGGTCGGTGCGTTGCAGGATATAGCCGACGCTCATGAAATGCGGCACCGTCAGCCGCACCCGGCGCTGCACGCCGCGGCGCTTCAGCCAGTCTTCGACCTGACCGTGCCCGGTGCCAGCCGACACCACGACCAGATGCTCGGCTTCCCGCCAGGCCGCGAGCGTGAGCGGCGCATCCTCCAGTGCATGGCCGCGTCTGAAGAGACACACATAGCGCTGATCGAACAAACGGCGCTGATAAAAGCCGCCCTTGAGTTGCGGCAGCAGACCGATGGCGAGGTCCACGCGACCATCGGCCATTTCGTCGCTCAGATTGACGCCGGTTTCGCGAACGGTATTCAGCGCGATGCCCGGTGCTTCACGCGACAGCCGTTCGACCAGCGCCGGCAGAAAGACGACCTCGCCGATGTCGGTCATGCCGATCGTCATCGTGTCCGTGGCGCGCAGCGGATCGAAACCGGTCGCGGGATTGAGCGCGGCGTGCAGCGTCGCGAGCGCCTGCGAGACCGGTTCGGCCAGACGCAACGCGAACGGCGTCGGCACCACGCCGCCCGGCCCGCGCACGAACAGCGGATCACCGAGCCGCCGACGCAGCTTGGCGAGCGCATTGCTGACGCCGGGCTGGCTCATGTCCATCTGCTCGGCGACGGTAGAGACGCGTCGTTCCTGCATCAGACGTTGAAAGAGCAGCAGCAGATTGAGATCGACGTCGCGCAGTTCCATGATTCGGTTATCTCGCGTTCATTGATTCTGGTGATGAAGCAGATTCATCCCATTTTATTGTGGAATGAAACTCCGCTCCCGAGAATACGGACACGGCGCACGAATGCGGCGTCCACTCGAACACACGGAGACACATCATGGGACAGTTGGATCTGAAAATCGCCATCGTCGGCGCGGGAATCGGCGGCCTCACGCTCGCGCTCGCGTTGCGCGAACACGGCGTCGATGCACAGCTTTATGAACAGACCGACGAGCTTCGCGAAGTCGGCGCGGCCGTCGCGTTGTCGGCGAACGCGACGCGCTTCTACGAGCGCATGGGGTTGCGCTCGGCCTTCGACGCCGTGTGCGCCGAAATTCCCGCGCTGATCTATCGCGATGGGCGCAGCGGCGAGCTCATCGGAGAGCATCGCGGCGAGCCGAGCTATCGGCAGCAGTTCGGCGGCTCGTACTGGGGCGTGCATCGTGCGGACCTGCAGGCGGTGCTGTCGGAAGCGGTGGGGCTCGAACGTATCAATCTCGGCCATCGGCTGATCGATCTCGTGCAGCATCCGGATCGCGTGAGTCTGAGTTTTGCCAACGGCAAACAGATCGACGCCGATCTGGTGATCGGCGCGGACGGCGCGCGCTCGATTACGCGGCGCTGGATGCTCGGCTACGACGACGCGCTGTATTCAGGCTGCTCGGGCTTTCGCGGCGTGGTGCCCGCCGGGCGCATGGATCTACTGCCCGACCCTGAAGCCATCCAGTTCTGGATCGGTCCGCAGGGCCATCTGCTGCACTATCCGATCGGCGATGAGGGCGATCAGAACTTTCTGCTGGTCGAGCGTCATCCGTCGCCGTGGCCGTCGCGCGACTGGGTCACGCCGGCGAGTGAAGGCGAGCAATTGCGGCTGTTCGGGGACTGGCATCCGGCCGTGGTGCAGATGATCACGGCGGTGCCGATCAGTCAGCGCTGGGGGCTGTTTCATCGGCCTCCGCTCGGACGCTGGAGCAAAGGCCGCGTGACGCTCATCGGCGATGCCGCGCATGCGCTCGTGCCGCATCACGGGCAAGGCGCCAATCAGTCGATCGAAGATGCCGTCGTGCTGGCCGCGCAATTGAAGGCCGGCGCGGGACGGTGGCGCGAGGCGCAGGAGGGGTATGAACGGCTGCGTCGGGGCCGTACGCGCAAGGTGCAATACGCGTCGATAACGACCGCGGACGTGCTGCATCTGCCGGACGGGCCCGAGGCGCAGGCCCGTAACGCTCGCCTTCAGGGGCGTGACAGCCTGATGCGTCATCTGGACTGGATTCACGATTTCGATGCCCTGACACAGGAACCGAGCGAGCGTCAGGGCGGCGTGTGGCTTTGAGGTTGCAGGTTCTCGACGCGGACGGCTAACGATCGCGCCGAGTTGATGCGTGCGGGATTCGCTCGGTGATATGCGCCGGGCTGGTTCCGTGCGTCGCTTCTAGCGCGATCGTCGATTGCTGCTCTTCGCTGGCGAAGCGAATCGTGGCGCAAGCTCAGCGAGACCGTTAGTTGCGGACTATGCGATCAAGGCAGTCACACATCGTTCCGATTTGTCAGCCCCTGCTCTTCACGGATCGCATCTTGTTGAACACATATCCTGAGAACCCGTCGCGCAGATCGGGATATTTCTGGATGATGGCTTCGACAAGATCACTCGATGGATCGATGCCCAGCCTGCGCAGCGTCAGTTTTCCGCCAGGGCTCGTTTTGTAGGTACGACGCCAATCATCGCGTTGTCGCGGCGTTGCGGCTTCGTACACGTCCCAGCCTCGACGAACTTCGTCGACGATCCGGTTCTGTGCATTCACGTCTTGCGCCGCGATCTGCAATGCCCGGCGCGCCTCGGCTTGTTCCTTCGCCTCCGCCTCGCGCTGATCGGTGAGCGTCAGGCCCTGCTGGATCTGTACCATCTGACGCTCAGCGTCCGAGACGATCCAGCCTTCTTTCAGCGCCTTCATGAAAAAGCCGGCCGGACTCTTTGATACCTTGCCCAGTTTCAGGCTGAAACGCGTACGCTCGATTGCCTGTTCCAGACGAGCATCGGTGTAGGTATCCCGGTCCGAAGCGATCTGACCGAATTGCGCGCTCGACAGACCGATTTCCTGCTTCAACGTCTGATACAGCGCTTGTGCGTGCTCGTGCGTATGAAGCAATCGCTCGGCCATCTCCTTTCGCTCGACGCGAAAGCGCATGCGCCCGATCTTGCGGGAGCCCGGTTCATTGCGCGTCTCATAAGAGAGAGAAAGATCGGACACCTCATTGATTTGATCCACGGCGGGCGCGAGCCAGTCCCGCTTGAAGTACTTGAATTCCTGTGCCTTCGCGCCCATCGTTCCCTGCCACGCGCGCAGTTCATCGAGTGTGAACCAGTCGGTTACACCCTCGCCCGCGTACGGAAGAAGGTGGTCGTACATGACACGTGCATAGCTGAGCGTGAAGAGAGATGTGATGCGCAGGCTAAGCCAGTGAGATTTCCCCGGACCACGAATGATCCCGATGAGGTCGGGCGGCACTCGGAACTGGAACCGTCCGCCCACGTAGGAGATACGGCCGATCAGTTGAACCGATCCGAATGGCTTGGACCCGTCGGCATCGGGTTCCGCGGTCGCCTGAATGAGTGCCCGCTGCGCCTCCGTGATCACCTGTTCGAGATGCGCGTTATTGCGGCTCGAGTAGCGCATGAGCCATTTGAAATAGTCCAGTTCGACGTCGTATAGATCGTGGACCTTGTGTTCCTGAGCGACGATGAAATAAGCCGCGTCGATAAGACGTCGAGCCGACACGCCGAGATCGACGATCCGAATCAGGACGTTCTTGCGCGCGAAACCGATGTCCGAGCGAGCAGCATCGACGGGAAGGCCTTCGGCATTCGCATCGTCGAATAGCGCCAACGCCAGTTGTCTGGACGTGGCCACCTGCCCTGCTCCCGTCATTCCGCCTCCGCATCACGCGCTGTAGTTTTGCTGTCGAGCGGTACGTTAACGTCTGCAAGGTGAGCTGTCAACACAAGACACCTCACCTTGGTTCGACGTCAACACAGAACGCCTCACCTTTCCCGATCTCTTTCACAATTTCCCTCACCCTCGCCGCCCAGACGTCTCACCTTCGTTGTCAATTCGCCTCACTTAGCCGGGGTAAACACAGCACTTTGGTACTCAATCAACAGCACTTCGAGCACAGTAAACCTCACCATCTGAATGTATCTATCTGATTTTTAACGAGGTCATCGGTGCTGTTGGTGGTGGTCGGTTCTGTTCTTTTAAAAAAAAACAAACCAGCGAACACAAGTTCACCGATCCTGAGATCAATCTCGCTGGACCATGCGGTTTGAGCCAGGCAACTGATTTTCTCGCCTACAGTATTGGCGGAATGGTGAGGCGAATTGTGATCGGGCATTGATGCGTCCTTCAACGAGCCGGAGGGCCGCCTGCTGAGGTGAGGTGTTTTGTGCTGGTACGCTCGCTCGTTGATCCCCTATTGAGACACTCGCAGAAGGATCTGTCTGTTTATGGCTTGCGCAATGAGCTATGCGGGAAGGTCAAGTCTCGGAAAGATAAGGGGTTTTTCGATCTAGACGGTGGCTTTTGCGAATTTCCTTCATTTCCAATAGCCATTCATCACTGCGACGAGTATTCTACGGTTCGACATCCAGTTATACCAAAACCGTGGAAACACCACGGAGCGTGGAGAAAACACCTCACCGTGGATTTATAAGGAAGCGCCGGAATGAATTTGAGTGAACTGCCAGGGATCAATCGAAGGGTGAAACTCTCCAATCTTGGCGAGTTCGCCGAGCGTTTGTCGGTCATGACGAACGAACTGCGAGATCAGATCCTTGCCCCCAGGCCGCGGAAGACAGCTCCCGTCTTTACGATCGGCGAGCTCTCCGACATGTGCGGCATCGACCGCCAGAAAATCAACTATCTGGCGACCAAGGACGGAAGCGAATTGCCTCCGGGAGAAACGCACGGGACGGGCCGCGCGCGCATCTTCTCCTTGCGGGACGCCCGGACCTGGGTGCAACAGGTCTCGGACATTTATCAGACGCCGCTGGTCACCGGTACGCGAGAACATCGGGGTCGCGTATTGATCACCGCGAACTTCAAAGGCGGCTCGTGCAAGACGACGACATCGATGTGCATCGGTCAGGGACTGAGTCTGCGTGGTCGCAAGGTTCTCATGATCGACCTCGACCCACAAGCATCGCTTTCGGAACTGTGCGGTTTGTACGCCGAGAAGGATCTGACTTGGGAGGATACAGTCCTGCCCTATATCTATGATCCGGATATCGAAGGCGGGCTCTCGTCAAAGGTACAGACGACCTATTGGGATGGTCTCGATGTGATTCCGGCGCACAACTATTTGCACGACGCCGAGTTTCACCTGCCGACCGCTCAGAAGACGAATGCGAACTTCGAGTTCTGGTCGGTGCTACGGAAAGGGATCGAGCCGCTGCGTGCTCAATACGACTACATCATCCTCGATACCGCTCCGTCACTCTCTTATATGACGCTCAACGGACTGATGGCGGCCGACTCGATGGTAATGCCACTCGTACCCGAAAGTCTCGACTTCATATCGTCGGTGTCGTTTTGGTCGCTGTTCGCGGAAGTCGCGAATGGTTTCGTAGAGCACGAGGTCGACAAAACCTACGATTTCGTCTCGGTACTCCTGTCACGGGTGGACTACGGGAGCACCTCGTCGGCGCCAGTGGTGCGCTCCTGGTCTCAGCGAGCATATGGCGACTGGCTGCATACCACAGAGATCCCGGCCAGTTCCGTTATGAGTAACGGCGCGTTGGCGTTTTCGACTGTGTTCGATTTGTCGCGTGCCGAAACTGTCGCGAAAACCTTGGCGCGCGTAAAGCAGCCGATGGTGGACTACTGCAAATGGATCGATGACCAGTATGTCGCCCAATGGAGGGCAGGACAATGAGCAGCCTTCGTGATCGCATGATGAGCAAGACCGCCGAGGTTCGAGCGGCGAAAGACATTCAACTCGATCCGCAGCAGGAGAAGGCCGTCAGCCCGCGGACCGCACCCGGCATGGCGGCCGCATTGGCGGCCGCGCAGCAGCGTATTGCTCAGCTCGAACACGCCGGTCCCGCATCGGAGGCGGCAGTATCGGAAATCATTCCGAATCCGTGGCAGCCTCGCCAAGTGTTCAACGACGCCAAGCTTGTTCAGCTGGCGGAGTCGATTCGTGAAGCCGGACTTGTTCAGCCTATTGTTGTACGGCGCGTCGGCGCGGGATTTCAAATTGTCGCGGGCGAGCGGCGGTGGCGCGCGCACAAGATGATCGGAAAGGAGTCGATCAAAGTCCTGGTGGTCGACCTCTCGGACGAAGAGATGGCGATGCTCGCCCTCGTGGAGAACGTCGCCCGCGAGGATTTGTGTGACTACGAGATTTCGCGATCGATTCGGCGGACCGAAAAGGAGTTTCCTAACCGCAAGCGGATGGCGGAGGCTTTGGGAATTTCTCGATCGGAGCTTTATCGGTATCTGGCTTTCGGAGAATTGCCTGATTTCGTTCTCCAGGATCTGGATGTGCAACCGCGTTTGCTGGGCGCGACTGCCGCGGAAAACGTCGTATCCGTGCTTCGCGGACGGAATGAGGCTGCTTTCGGGATCGCCAAGGATCTCTGGGCGCGAGTGGTAGCGGGGGATTTGGAACAGTCGAAATTCGGGAGGGCGATCAAGCAGGCGTTGGAGGATGAAGGCAAGGCGGCACCCGGCGTGAGCGATCGCAGCATCGACAAAATATTCGCGGGCGGATCGCAAGCGGGGTCGATCACAAAGGACTCGATGGGATTGACTGTCAAGATCAAAGCGGGGTCGCTGACCGCGGACAAGGAAAAGCAAATCCGGGATTTGGTCACGCAGTTGTTTGCAGATAACGGTTAGTTTGCGTCGTACTTTTAAATTGGCCCGATCGCTTTTGTCGTCCTACGATTTCCCGGGTTGCAGTGTCTCAAGTTGGGACAGTTTTCTAAACTGACATATTTTCTCGTAAGCTGAGGGCTCGCCGGGTGTCCCTACTTGGGACACCCAGTGCGCGTTCGTCCGGCGAGCGCCCTCGCTACAGGTTCGCCCCCTTTTTAGACTGCCGACTGGCGAGAACGCATCCTCAAGCTCTCCTAGATTTTCTTGCCGCTGCTGTTCTCATTCCGATCAGTTTTGCCCTCGGCCGAAGCGTCCGCCAACTCAACAAACCGTTGCTACCCGCGGCTCAATTCTCCGGATCATTGTCAATAGCTAGAGCGGCCTCAGACGACCGGAAGGAATCGCGCAAACAGTCGAAGACTTGCCAGTCAAATTCGGGAACGGAGTTTCTCGCGCGCGCTCGTCGCGCCCACGCAGGCATAAACTTGGACGTTGAACTCACGAAGAGTTGTGAGCACTATCGTTCGACGAAACGCGCGGTTCACACACTGATGTTTGACGGGATCCCTTCATCTTGAGTCGGCGAAATCCGTGGATAGATTCGTTCCTTCTCCGCGAAGCCTCGCTCGATCGATGTAGCAGCAGCATCGTCGTCGCGATCGCGGCACTGCCGCGAAATCGCCGCGTCGTGGCTTAGCTTGAAATAGCGCGTAGCCATACAACGGCGGTTCTTAACAGCGACGAGCAAAAAAGCCAAGTGCGACTAGTGCGGGGCTTTTACTCCGGCTGCGATGGTCGATCGGATGCCAACTGGCGACCTCGCGAGAGAGCGTTCCAGGAAAAACGCCCCGAACAAGACCGATCGCGAGTAGCGCGATCGGGAGAGTGGCAGCAAGCTTGCTTCCTGCTTTCCACTAGGAATGACTCAACCTCAGGAAAACGGACGCCGCCGGCTTGGTCGATAACATTCGTCCGCGCGCCGCTACGTGCGCAGTTTGCTAATAAAGGCAGACGCTCACCATGGCAGCGCAGCGTCGGCATTGATGCCAAAGCCACAAGCGAAGAACAATAGCATCGAGATTCTGATGGCTCTGAACATCGCGCCCACTACGACGAGCGTACTCGTCAAGTTGCAGCGACCATGAAAACAGTGAGCCAAGCGCCGCAAGGGGGTGTTCCCAGGGAAACGTGGGACTCGCCGTACCGTTCAAAACCGATTTTCTTGAAACTGCCTGCTGAAATCGCGTGGTTGCCAGATAACGACTCAGACTGCACAGCGGACAAGACTTGCATCCTTTACTCGTGCATTGGACCGAGCCCATTGTCCGCGATGTTCTTGAGGCGGCAGCAACAGGTGATGAAGAGTTTCGTTAGAAGGCTGATGCGTGGCTATCGCCTTTTTCCCGAAGTCCGCGCAGCGATCATGACGCACAGTCGCGCAGTCATTTTGAGCATCATCCTCGTAACGAGCTGATGTTGCGTTCGCCGCGCCGATTCAGGTGCAATCTCACCTCGTAAATCAAGCGCGAGGCAACGTCCGCGATGGAGGGCGCGTCTGCTACGCTGCCTTAATTGCCGGGCCGCTGGCGACAGCAATTACATCGAGGTCGGTCTGCAAGCATATTGAATCTCACGTGAAAGCTGCGTCTATTCGAAACCGCATGCAGAAGCGACGATCGCGCGGTCATCGGCATCGGCTGGAGAAGTTCTGCTGAAGAGAAGCGAGTCGACAACTTTGAGATCGGATAGTCGAATCCTACGGGTGAGCTAGTCGACCCTAGTCCAAAGACGCCGTCACTGCCGCAGAGGCCTTTTCCGAGGGAGCACTAACGCGCTCGGCACAACCTTCGAATCCGCGGCGAAACCTCGCTGAACTGAACCATTAATAGCTTGCGAATTGCGACCGGATGGGCTTTTGTCCGGTGAGCCTACCTACGACCTCGCAACCTGCCGGTGCTTCTACGGAGAGGACCGTGAAACAATAATTGCAACGACGATAAGTGCCTTTAGCCCTTGCTGGTAAGGGCTTTAGCGCCGTTTTTCATCTACCTTCGAGGAATTGTTCCACGCCTTTATCGACGCTGACACGCACCGGACTCATGCATTACTCCTTGGAGGCATTGAAGCAGACCTTCACAGTGTTTTCGTAACAAAACACCCTGATTATGTATTTTTCGCTACACCTGCAACCATTGCCGTGATGCGAGACGAGCGCAGTCCACTCCCGCTGAATCTGAGCCATCTCAGGCGACCGCGCCGCGATTAACAGGCTGGGTTGGCTACAATCAACGATTGAATGCATTCAAACAACGCCCGGATATGCCGCCTTCATAAGAGCGCCCTGTCGGTGCGCGATCGAAAAGGGCGGTTAGGTTCAGCATGAGCCATGCTTCTGCGAGACGCAATTCAACTACGAGCGGGACCCGTCTGCTCCGTATCGAGAGAACGAGAGCGAAGATGCCCACGCTGCGCGTGACTTAACGCCCCGGCCGGACTAACGCGCACGTACCTTCGCAAGTTTGCGTGAGCGAACGTGATCAAAAGCGCGCAGTGCGTTCGAGTTCGGAATCAGGCGCGGGAAGAACACGTCCAAAACCGTTATCAACGACAGGAGTACGACAGCGACAAACCCAATCGTGCCAAGGAACTCGAGCAAAGCCATGTCTACCTCATCCGGTCGCGAAATCTGTGGTGTCGAAGAATCGATTTGCCTGAGTATGTATTTGGCAACGCCACATCAAAGTCGCGATAAGCCATCACAATGCGCGTCTGTTCGGCGTTTGAGCCTTCGTGGAAACGGGCACGTCGCGCGCAGTTGCCATGGCGTCCGTGACACGTCGTCCCGCAAATGCCGACGCAAGGGCCGACATGGACATCGACCTGCAAACCTTGCCGCCGCAATCGCCCACAGCAATCGTGACGCAACTAACGGTCTGAGGCGCGAAGCATCAGCAAAATCGCCTCTGCCCAAGCATCGTCGAGAGTCTCTGCCAATTTAAAAGGCGCCATCATCCCGCCGACGGATCCGCCAAAAAGCGGCTCCTTGAAGAGGGCACTAAACCGAATCCAGTCGATTCAACGCCCTCATCCCCTCACTTCGTAGCAGCAACAACAAACGCATCCGATCGATCGGGCAGCGTCAGCGCCGCGAGCACTTGTCCGTTGGCAAAGAACACGACCCCCGTAACGGTTGCGCCCGGATAAACACAAGGCGCGCCTCCAAACGTAATCGCGGCATCCAGAAAATACTTGTTCCCATGAGGCGTTGCCGTCCCGCTGAACGTGCAGCCGCTCGCTCCCGAACCTTTGATCGCGCCGTCCTGACCGATCGCGAACGTGGTCGTCTCACTGCCCTTGATCGATCCCGCCGCGCCCGAATAACTCCCCGCGACCGCCGACAGCGCGATCGCGCGCTCATACGTGCCGTCGTAAAGCAGATTGAACTTGAAGCTGTTCTGCTTCGCGGCGCTCGTATAGATCACGCCCTGGACACTGTTCTTCTCGTTGTAGCCCGCGAGGACAGGCGTATCGCTCGCGCTCTTGCCGGTGATGTCGAAGGTACGCGCGTTGTCGGATTGAAACGCGCCATGAGATGCGGACGCCGTGCCTTGCACCAACCCGAATGCGTTGGTCGTCGTGTTGGCATACACGAAATAGTAAACACCTGTATCGAGCACAACGCCGCCGACAACGTTGCCGTTTACATCGGTTCCCGAATAAAGGCCTTGGGCGGTGTTTGCCTCGGGCGCGCTGGGCGTGCTGTCCGAGCCACCGCCTCCACCTCCGCCGCATCCGGCCAAAGCGATCGAAAGTGCAGATACCGCGACGACGAATTTCATGTTTGTTCTGGTGTTTTGACTTGCGCTCGCGGCAAGGGAAATTAAAAAAGCCAACCTGGGTTGCGAAACGATCCGGAAGCCGCAAAAACGGCCGCGTGTTCTAGCAACGGCCACGAAAGCGAATCGGCGCTCTCACTGACTTAACGGCACCGAGGATTACAACTTGAGGTCGACGTTTCCAATCCGATGCCCTGAAGCGTTACCACCGATGCCTCAACCCGACGACGGCCGAGACTTGCGTCTTCGTCGTCGACGGCGACAGCGTGTAGATCTGCGCGTAAGGCGCGTCCTTCGCCGCATGCTGATAGATGCCGACAAGGAACAGGTCCGTGCGCTTGCTGAGGAAGTAGTTCGCGCCCGCATTCACCTGATGCCAAGCGGGAGACGTGTCCTGCGGATGGTACTGGCCGGTCGTGTAGATATACGCCGCGCCGAGCAGCAGGTCGGGCAAGACATAGTCCGTCAAGGAGATTTCGAAGTTCTGCAGCGTCAATCGCGACTCGTCCAGATAGTCGAAGCGCGCGTTCGTATAGAGGAACGACGCGCTCGCCGATCCGAACGCGTAAGCGCCGCCCGCGCCGTACATCGTTTGTCTGCGCACGCCCGAGCCCGTCGCCGGGTTGGTGATGAAGGGCGACGTGAATCCATAATCGCCGACCACTGCGCCGTTCGGGTTGTTCGGATCGTTCGGCTCGTTGACGAGCAGGAACGCGGCGCCCAGTGACAACGGACCTCTGCGGTACTGCACCGCCGCGCTGTACGCGTTGTTGTCGGAAAAGCCGCCCGCGCGATTCGAGAAGCCATACAGCGCTTCCGCCTGAAAGCCGCCGTAGTCGATCGTCTTGTACTGCACCGCGTTGTTGATGCGGAAGGTATCGAACACGTTGTCGCTGTCGCCGATATGCGCGCCATACGCCGCGAACTGGCACGCCGATTCGAACATGCACAGCGTGACTGCCTCGTCGTACTGACGCCCGAACGTGATCGTGCCGAGCGTGTTCGACGATAACCCGACGAACGCCTGCCGCCCGAACTCGCGTCCTCCCTGCGACAGCGTGCCGTTGCCGATGTTGTAGCCGCTCTCCAGCGTGAAGATCGCCTTCACGCCGCCGCCCAGATCCTCGGTGCCCTTCATGCCCCAGCGCGGCGTCTGCATCGGACCGCTCGCGAACTGCCAGGTCGAATGCCCCTGCTTGTCCGCGCCGCGCTGGTTGTTCGCATAGACGATGCCTGTCGAAACCAGTCCATAGAGCGTTACGGTGCTCTGGGCAAACGCGCTCTGGACGCACAGCGCGCTTGCGGCGATGACCAACAAACGTCGTTTCATGGCTTTCCTGTCGTATGAGTTTGAACGGAAACATCTCGATCGATAAGGATGACGAATCAACCTCCTTGAAGCCCGGCGTTCGCCTTTCACGGACATCGGCAACAGCGATTCGTCCCGGTTGCGACAGATTCTTGCGGAACAAAAAACGCGCGGGATAGCACCGAATTTGGCCACCAGCGAGCGAATTTTTAGCGCGCATGCGCTGCGCATCCGTGCGCGCTGCGTACGCTTTTCATCGCCTTCGGATCGCCGGGTATACCCACCCCGATCTAATTTCGGCATCACTCATCGCAAAAAATGATGCTATGCGGGGACACTTTTGGCTGCTGACAATGGGATCACTCGGCATCACCCGTCTGACGAAAGACAGTGGAAAAGGGGAGCCCATGCAGGAAACACCGGAGACGAAAATGGCAATGATCGAAAACGCGGGAAGGCGGCGCATGTTGCGCGCGTTCACCGCGGGTGCGTTGGCGACGAGCGGCGGCCTGCTGTCGGTGCGAGCGTTCGCCGGCGGACTCGCGACCGTGAACATGCAGCTCGGCTGGGTGCCGGGCGGCAATCAGGTCGGTGAGGTGGTGGCCAGGCGCCTCGGCTACTACGAGAAGGAAGGCATCGACTTTCATATCCAGCCGGGCGGCCCGAACATCGACGGCGTCGCGATCGTCGCGTCCGGGCGCTTTCAGGCGGGCGAGATTTCATCGAGTCCATCGATCATGCTGGCCGTGTCGGAAGGGCTGCCCATCAAGTGCATCGCGGTCGGGCTCCAGCAACATCCGTATACGTTCTTCTCGCTGAAGAAGGCGCCGATCCGCTCGCCGCAGGACATGATCGGCAAGCGCATCGGCATTCAGTCGACGGGCATGGTGCTGCTGCGCGCGCTGCTCGCGAAACACAAGATCCCCGAGAGCCAGGTGAAGATCGTGCCGGTCGGCGCGGACATGATGCCGCTCGTCGCCGGTCAGGTCGATGCCGTCACCGGCTGGCAGACCAACACCACGGCACTGAAGCCGCTCGGCGCGGATCGCGTGGACTTGCGTCTGTGGGACACCGGCGTGCGCCTCTACGCGCTGCCGTACTACGCGACGACGTCGAGCCTGAAGGAGCATCCGGAAGTCGTCGCGGGATTTCTTCGTGCCACCGCGCGCGGCTGGATGTACGCCAACCAGAATCGCGATCAGGCCGTCGACATGCTGGTGAAGGATTATCCGAACCTGAATCGCGCGGATGAGCGCGTCGCGATCGATTCGCTGATGAGCTACGCATTCAACCAGACCACGCAGACGCAGGGCTGGGGCGCGATGGACGCGGGCGTCTGGGAAGAACAGATCGCGATGTACGGCCAGCTCGGCCAGTTTCGCGCGGGACAACCCAAAGTCGACGACGTCATGACGATGGACGTGCTCAAGGCCACTCACTCCTCTCGCCTGAAGGTGTAACCCATGCATGCTGCCACTTTGAATCCGCCGCGCGCGGAGCGGGCTAGCTCGCACTTCGCGTTGCCGCGAGACATCGATTGCGCGATCAGTTGCCGCGACATCAACGTGCGCTTTTTCACCGACCGCCGCAGCGTTACCGCGATCGAGGGTCTCAGCCTCGATATCGCGGAGGGCGAATTCCTCACGCTGCTCGGGCCGTCGGGCTGCGGCAAGTCGACGTTTCTGCGCGTGGTCGCCGATCTCGTGAAGCCGAGCCGCGGCAGCATCAGCGTGCTTGGTTCGCCGCCGCAAGCCGCGCGCGAGCGGCGCGATATCGGCTTCGTGTTTCAGGACGCGGCATTGTTGCCGTGGCGCACCGCGATCCAGAACGTCGAGCTGCCGCTCGAAGTCGCGCACGGCAAGGCACGCGCCGGCCGCGCGACGCCGCGCGAGCTGCTCGAACTCGTCGGTCTGAAAGGCCGCGAGGATGCGTTTCCACATGAGATGTCGGGCGGCATGCGCCAGCGCGTCGCGATTGCGCGTGCGCTCGTCTGCGATCCGAAAGTGCTGCTGATGGACGAGCCCTTCGGCGCGCTCGACGAAATCACGCGCGACCGCCTCAACGAAGAACTGCGCCGCGTCTGGAAGGAGCTCGGCCTGACGACGCTCTTCGTCACCCACAGCATCTACGAGGCCGCGTTCCTCGGTCAGCGCGTGCTCATGCTCGCGGCGAACCCTGGACGCGTGAAGGAAATCGTGCCGGTGGACCTGCCCGAGGACCGCACGCTCGATATCCGCGAGACGCGCGAATTCGTCGAACTCACCGCGCATCTGCGCCGCGTACTGGAGACTTGCTGATGGCTACGTCCGAAATGAACCTGAACGTGCCGGCCAGCATGCCGGACGCGGAATCGCTGGCGTGGCGCGCGCGCCGTCGCCAGCAGTTGTGGCGCGCCCGCATGCTGCCGGCGCTCGGTGTCGCGAGCCTGATCTTCGCGTGGTGGGCGGTGGTCGCGGGCTTTCATGTGAAGCCGTTCATCGCGCCTTCGCCGGCGCTCGTGTTCGAGACGCTCTTCGCCAAGAGCGACGTGCTGCTGCAGAACCTCGTGCCGACTGCGATCGAAGCCTCGCTCGGCTTTGTGCTCGGCAATCTCGTGGCCATCGTGCTCGCGACGATCTTCGTGCACAACAAGACGCTGCAGGACATCTTCTATCCGGTCGCGGTGATGATCAATTCGATTCCGGTGGTCGCGAAGGCGCCGATCCTCGTGCTCATCATGGGCAATGGGCTGGAGCCGAAGATCACGATTGCGGCGATCGTCTGCTTCTTCCCGACGCTCGTGAACATGGTGCGCGGTCTCGAAGCGGTCAATCCGCAGTCGATGGAACTGATGCACGTGCTCTCCGCCAGCAAGCGCGAAATCTTCTTCAAGCTGAGGCTCTACGCATCGCTGCCGTATCTGTTCTCCGCGCTGCGCATCGCGGCGTCGATGTCGGTGATCGGCGCGGTCGTGGGCGAGTGGATCGGTGCGACCGAAGGCATCGGCGCGATGATCATTCAGGCGACCTATGCCTTCGACTCGGCGCTGCTCTATACGGCGATCATCATGAGCGCCGTTCTCTCGGGCTTCTTTTTTCTCATGATCGCGGCGCTCGAGCGCTGGCTCGTCAAGTGGCAGCCGGAAGGCGTCCGCTGAATCCGACGCGACACGAACCATCAACACAGGAGACGAAATGAATACGATCAGCGACTGGATTCAGGAACCCGCACGCGATGTGCGCGTGGCGGCGCAAGCAAACGTCGTCGTGGTCGGCGGCGGCCCGGCGGGCTTGTCGGCGGCGATCGCGGCCGCACGCAACGGCGCGGAAGTGATACTGCTCGAACGCTACAACCATCTGGGCGGTCTCGCATCGGGCGGCATGGTGCTCGTGCTCGACGACATGTGGGACAACCATCTGAATGAGATCTCGGTGCGCGGCACCTGCATGACGTTCATCGAGCGCATGGCCGCACGCAAGCTCGCCTATTTCCCGCGTGCCGACGAATGGGGCGACGATCCGGCGGCGTATCGCAAGTGGGGCCGCTGGGGCACGTTCGATTTTCATAGCCAGAAGAACCCGCATCCGGTGTGCTTCGCCGCGGCCTTCGATCCCGATGCGATGAAGCGCGTCGCGCTCGAAATGGTCGAGTCGCTCGGCATCAAGCTGCGGCTGCATTCGTGGTTCTCGCGCACGCTGGTCGAGGAAGGCAAGGTCAAGGGCGTGATCTGCGAGACCAAGAGCGGGCGCGAAGCGATTCTCGCCGATGTCGTCATCGACGCGACGGGCGATCTCGACGTCGCGGCGTCGGCGGGCGTGCCGCATGTCGGCGGCAGCTACATCACGACGACGGTGTTTCGTCTCGGCGGCGTCGATACCGAAGCCGCCGAGCGCTTCGAAGCAGAGGAGCCGGAAGCGTTCGCCGCGCTCGATCGCCAGATCAAGCGGATTCTCGGCGGCTCGTGGGGCTACTGGTGGCTCAAGACGCCGCTGCCGGGCGTCGTGTGGTGCAACTGCCCGCACATGGCCGGTCTCGATGGCCTGAAGCCCGAGGACCTGACGCGTGCCGAGATGCAGGGACGCAGCCACATTCACGCGGTCGTCGAATTCGTGCGCGAGAAGCTGCCGGGCTTCGAGCAATGCTACGTGATCGATGTCGCGCCGCAGACCGGCGTGCGTCAGACGCGCCTGTTGCAGGGCGAATACGTAATGACGAAGGAAGACCTCGCGCAGCGCACGCGCTTCACCGACAGCATCGCGCGTGGACGCGACTACTACATGCCGTATCGCGTGCTGTTGCCGAAGGAGATCGACAACCTGCTCGTCGCGGGCCGTCATTACTCGGCGACGTCGCAGGCGCAGAAGATGTCGCGCGAAATTCCGCCGTGCATGGCGATGGGCGAAGCCGCGGGCGTCGCGGCGGCGCTCGCGCTGAACGCAGGCGTCACCGTGCGCGACGTCGATGTATCCGCGCTGCAGAAGACGCTGCGCACGCAGGGCGCGGACCCGGGCGACCAGAGCGGGCGCAACGCGGACGTCCCGGCGCTCGCGCGGCATATCGATGCGAGGGAAGCGGCATGAGCAACACGGAGAACAAGATGAAAAAGAACGATCTTCCATTGACCGGCGTGCGCGTGATCGATCTCACGCAAGTGATGATGGGCCCCGTCTGCACGCAGATGCTCGCCGACTACGGCGCCGATGTCGTCAAGATCGAACGGCACGGTGCGGGCGATCTGAGCCGCTCGACTTTCGAGCCGGTCGCGGGCGCGGACAATCCGATCTTCTGCAGCCTGAATCGCAACAAGCGCAGCGTCGCGCTCGATCTGCGCGATGCATCGCAGATGGAAGCGTTGAAGGCGCTGATCGCGGAAGCGGACGTCGTCGTGAACAACTTCCGCGCGGGCGTGATGGATCGTCTGGGTCTCGGCTACGAAGCCTGCCGCGCGCTGAATCCGCGCATTATCTACGCGGTCGGCACGGGTTTCGGCGAGACGGGACCGTATGCGCACAAGGGCGGGCAAGACGTGCTCGCGCAGGCGATGAGCGGCGTGATGGCGCGCCGCGCCGACGACTCGCTGCCTGTCTCCGTCTATCCGACGGCGCTCGCGGATTACTCGGCGGGCATGCACATGGTGCAGGGCATTCTGCTCGCGCTCTTGCATCGGGAGCGCACGGGCGAGGGGCAGAAGGTCAACGTGTCGCTCTACAACTCGATGCTCGCGATGCAGATGCAGGAAGCCGCGATGATCATGATGGCGGACTCCGAAGTGAACTGGGCCGCGATGCCGCTCTCCGGCGTGTTCGAGACGACGACGGGCCCGCTCGTGCTCGTCGGCGCGTTCAAGGCGAATCCGTTGCGCGACATCTGCGCGGCGCTGGAAATCGACGACATGTCCGCCGATGCGCGCTTCTGCAACCTGAATCAGCAGTTCGCACACAAGGCCGAATTGCAGCGCACCTTCCGCGAACGGTTCGCGAGCAACAGCCGCGAGCACTGGCTCGCGCGGCTCGAAGAACAGGACCTTCTGTGCGCGCCGGTGCGCGATCTGCGCGAGGCGCTCGTCGATCCGCAGACGCTGCATAACCGGCTCGTCATCGAAGGCGACGGAGAAGGGCAGCCGGTGCGCCTGATCGGCAGCCCGATCGAGCTGTCGAACGCGCCTGTCGCGCTGCGCCGCGCACCGCCACGCCTCGGCCAGCACACGGCCGAAGTGCTCGGCCTCACGACGACGGAGGCCGTATGAGCGTGCGCCTCGTCATCGATCGGCACGTGGCCACCGTGACGCTCGCGCGTCCGGAAGCGCTCAACGCCGTCGATCTGGAAACCGAAGCCGAACTGCAACGCATCTGGAGCGAGCTCGAGCATAACCGCGACGTGCGTGTCGTCGTGCTGACGGGCGAAGGCGAGCGCGCGTTCTGCGTCGGCGCGGATCTCAAGAATCCCGCGATGAGCGGCCTCGAATACTGGGCCGCGCCGCGCCCCGGCGGCTTCGGCGGCATCGCGCTGCGCGAGACGCTGAATGTGCCGGTGATCGCGCGCGTGAACGGTTACGCGCTCGGCGGCGGCTTCGAGATGGTGCTCGGCTGCGATCTCGTGATCGCGTGCGAGGAAGCGAGCTTCGGCTTGCCCGAGGCGCTCGTCGGCCGCATGCCGCTCGACGGCGGCATGACCTTGCTGCAACGGCAGATTCCGTATCGTCAGGCGATGGCGATGCTCATGACGGGACGCCGCATTTCCGCGCACGAAGCGCGGGAGATGGGCCTCATCAACGAGGTCGTCGCGCGAGCGGAGCTGGACGCAACCGTCGATCGATGGGTCGATGCGGTGCTCGCGTGCGCGCCGTTGTCGGTGCAGGCGATCAAGCAGGTCGTGCGCCGCACGTCGACGTTGTCCGCGAGCGAGGCGCAGGCGCTCAGGCTCCCCGCGCTCGTCAGCGCGCTGCAGTCCGAGGACGCGCACGAAGGCGTGCGTGCGTTCCAGGAAAAGCGCAAGCCGCAATGGAGGGGACGCTGATGGCCTATGTGATCGGGTCGCCGTGCATCGACGTGAAGGACGGCGCATGCGTGCAGTGCTGTCCGGTCGATTGCATCTACGAAGGCGGGCGCACGCTCTACATCCATCCTGAGGAATGCATCAATTGCGGCGTATGCGTCTCAGTGTGCCCGACCGAGGCGATCTATCACGAGGAAGAACTGCCGCGCGAGCAAGCCGCGTTCGCGGCGGTTAACCGCGCCTTCTTCGACGCGAACGTGAGCGCGCTCGGTTCGCCGGGTGGCGCATCGGACGTCGGCAGGGTAGCCTTCGATCACCCCGTGGTCGCGTCGTGGCCGCGAAGCAGCGTGACGGTGAAGGACTGAGGGCAAACGATGCACGCGAACGTTCTGAAGTATTTCGTCGAGGTCGCGCGGTGCGGATCGATCCGCAAGGCCGCGCAGAACCTCTATGTCGCATCGAGCGCGGTGAACCGGCAGATACTCAAGCTCGAATCCGAGATGGGCACCGAGCTCTTCGACCGGCTTCCCAACGGCATCCGTCTGAACGCGGCGGGCGAGCGCGTCCTGCAACACATTCGCGGCACGCTGAACGATTTCCACCTCATGCGCAGCGAGCTCGACGAACTGAAGGGCGATCGCAAAGGCCACGTGTCCGTGGTGGCGATGGATTCGCTGTTCGTCGATTTTCTGCCGGCGACGGTCGAGGAATTCTCGGACGCGTATCCGGCCGTCACGTACTCGATCGCCGCCGTGCCGCCACACGATGTCCCGCCGCGCGTGCTGACCGGCGAGTACGACGTCGGCATCACGTACATCACGAAGCTGCCCGCCGGGCTCGATGTCGTGACGGAAGTGCCCTTGCCGCCGGGCGTCGTGATGGCGTCGTCGCATCCGCTCGCGAAGCGCGAGCGCGTGACCTTCGACGAATGCCGCCATCACGCGTTTCTGCGCCTCGAAGGCCGCTCGCCGATCCAGGGCGCCATGAGCAGCGAGTTCCCCGCGTTCTGGGAATTGCTGCAGCCGAGCGTCACCTGCAACTCGACGACGCTGCTCAAGCGTCTGATCGCATCCGGGCGCGGCATATCGTTCTTCTCGAAGCTCGCGTTCCTCGACGAGCTGTCGCGCGGCGACGTCGTGTGGCGGCCGATCGACGATGAGAACATCAACGAGCTGACGGTCGGCATCATCGTTCCGAGCCAGCGCGCGCTGCCGCATGTGACGGGCGAATTCATCGAGCGGATGGTGCGCAGGCTGAAGCATGTCGAGCTGACCTTGCGGGAGTTTTGAGTTGCTCCCGCGTCTTCCTCAGTTGCTTTTGCCCAGATCACGCAGGCGCTTGCCGGCCATCAGATCGTTGCCCAGTTTCTCGAGCGAGACACCGCGCGTTTCGGGTACGTAGACGAACACGACGATCCCGAAGACGACGTTTAGGATGGCATACAGAACGAAGGTATTCGCTTCGCCGACCGTCGACAACAAGCTGAGAAACGTGGCGGCGACCGCCATGTTGGCGACCCAGTTGACCAGCGTCGAAACGGCGATGCCGAAGTCGCGACCCTGCTGGGGTTGAATTTCCGAGCAGAGAATCCATACGAGCGGACCAGCGGACATCGCAAAGCCGGCGATGAAAAGCAGGAGCGCCGCAACCGCCAGAACCTGAGCCGTGAGGCCCGCCACGCCGATATGCAGGAGAACCCCGAGCGAGCACATGCCGATTGCCATGACCGCGCATCCCGCATAGAGAATCGGCTTGCGGCCCCAGCGATCGACGAAGGCGATCGCGCCGAATGTCGCCACGACGTTGACGAGGCCGACGATGACCGTCGCCCACAATTGCTGCTCGTGCGTCGCGAACCCGGCCAGCTCGAAGATACGCGGTGCGTAGTACATCACGACATTGATGCCGGTGAGCTGCTGGAAGACTTGCAGCACGACGCCCAGAAACACCGAACGGCGAAAGTTCATGTTCTTGCGCAGCAGGCTCCATCCTCGCTGCGGACGCGTGCTGTCTTCGCTGACTTGTTCGAGCTCGGCTTCGACGTCGGCCGGATTCGTGTAGAGGCGCTGCAGCACGGCGCGCGCTTCCGCGGCGCGATTGCGTTGAAGCAACCAGCGCGGACTGTCGGGAAGCGCGAGGACGCCTGCCAGGAAGAACGCGGCGGGGATCGCGATCACGCCCAGCATCCAGCGCCAGTCGGCCACGTAGGACAGCCCGATATTCGACAGAAACGCTGCCAGAATCCCGACGGTAATCATCAGCTGATACGTGGAGATCATCGCGCCGCGCACCTGCCGTGGCGCGACTTCCGAGAGGTACAGCGGCGCCGTGAAGGACGCCATGCCGACCGCGAGGCCGAGTATCAGCCGTGCGCCGATCAGATGAGCGGGACTGCCCGCGAATCCCGACCAGAGCGATCCCGCGATGAAGAGGATCGCCGCCAGCACGAGCGCATAGCGGCGTCCGAGGCGCCACGACAGCCAGCCCGCACCCAGTGCGCCGATCGCCGCGCCGACCATCATCGAACTGACGATCCATTCCTGCGCGCGATCATTCAGGACGAAATGCTTCGCGATGAACGGCAGCGCGCCCGAGATCACGCCGATATCGAGGCCAAACAGCAGACCGGCAAGCGCTGCCATGAGGCAGACGAAGAGACCATAGCGTCGGGACCTCGAGTGTGTCGGGACGGTGCTATCGGCGAGCGTGCTCATTTGGGGTGTCTCCAGGTTGTTCTTCATACTCGATTTCGGTTGCGGCGGGCGGCGTCGCCGGTCGTTCCCATCTGCATCCATGATCGAACACGAGAATTAGCGCGTGATGAGGGCATGCCGAAGGCGGGCCGCCACGCGATCGAGCGGCAGCGCGCACCTTTGCGCGATTTCGCCATTCCGATTCGAAAATAGTCTGATTAATTTTTTTGAAAAAAGACGCTTGACGATATCGAAATTGGTCCGCATAATTCGCCTCCCGTTGAATGACGGCGCGCAAGAAAGCAAGCGAAAGCAGGTAACCCGCGAAGCAAATTCTTGGCGCAATGCTCTTTAAAAACTAACAGCCGATAAGTGTGGGCGCTTGATAGCGAGTGCGGTTTCAGTCCTTTGGGCTGG
>NZ_JAQQDB010000031.1:0-96151 GCF_046030135.1 Caballeronia jiangsuensis | reverse complement strand
AAATCAGGATTCCATAGAAGCACAAGAAACCTCCCCCCAAAAACCCCTCACTTCACATTCGCATTCAACTCCCTCGCGTAATACATCGCCGCAGCATTGATCTCCTCCGACGTCATGTTGCGCGCAACATTGCGCATGACCCCATCGATATCATTCGTCCGCGTGCCATTAGCGAACGCGACCAACTGCGACTTGGTATAAGCCGCCGGCAAGCCATCGAGCCAGGGGCTGCCCGCTTTGCTATCGATGCCTCCATGACAAACCGCACATGGCACGACATTGCGCATCGGCGCCCCGTGCGCGACGATCGACGGCGCGAGCGTTTCGCTTACCTTGCGCTGCGCAGGCGGCCGCGGCAGGCTTGCGTAGTAAGCCGCGAGATCGCGCATGTCCTGATCGCTCAGGTTCATCGCCATCGGCGACATCACGGCGCTGTTACGCGCGCCCTTCTGAAAATCGATCAACTGCTTGTAAATCACCGACGCATACTGCCCCGCGAGATTCGGCGAATTCGCGTCGCTCATGCCGCGCTCGCCGTGGCACATCGTGCACCGCAAGGCGAGCGTCGCGCCGCGCCCGACCGAATTCGCACTCACGTTGACGAGCAACTGCGGCGTGACCTCGACACTCGTGAGCTTCACCTTCGGCTCGACGGCCGTGCCGCCCTCATACCAGTCGCGCGGCACGCCCGCCGCGCTGCAGATCGCGTTCCAGATGCCGGTGAACGGCGCGTCGCGATGCACCGAGGGCAGCCATACGAAACCGATCAGCGCCGACACCACCGCAATGGCGATCGTCCCCAACACGCTGACGGCGAACCAGCGGTTGCGGAATGTGAAGAGGCGTTCGTCGCTCATCGCTGCGCTCCGATCGGCACCGCGGGCACCGCCGTGTCCGAACGCGCGAGCAACTGCGCAATCGGATAGCCGTAGTTGACGAGCGTAAGCCCGATCATCAGCACGAGCCACAGCGCAAAACTGTTCAACGCGACGGGAAGCGTGCGCGGCTCATGCACCGCGCGGCTAAAGCGAAATTCCTCGATCGCCGTCTGCGGCGCGCGATGCGCCTTGATCAGGACGATGAAAAACAGCACCGCCGACACGACCAGAATCAGCCCGCCCAGCACCGAGATCACCACCGAGAGCGCTTGCGCGGCAATCGCCGGATCGCTGTAGTCGTAGAACGCCATGCGTCGCGGCATCCCCAGAATGCCGACGAAATGCCACGGGAACGTGAGCACGATCATGCCGATGAACCACAGCCACAACTGCCAGCGCATCAGCCTCACGCTCTGCAGCGCGCGGCCCGTCAGATGCGGCCACAGATCGTAGGCGATCACGAAGTACATGATGACGATCGCCCCGCCGAAGATCAGATGGAAATGGCCCGTCACCCATTGCGTGTTGTGGATCGTCGAGTCGAGCTGATAGCTCATGTTGATGAGCCCGCCCGCGCCGCCGAAACCGAGCATCACGAAGGAGAACGCGACGGCCAGCATCATCGGGTTGTCCCACGGCAACGCCTTGATCCAGCCGAGCGGCCCGCGTCCGCCGCGCAGCCGCGCCGCAATCTCCACCGATGCGCTGATCGTGAACACGGTCAGCAACGTCGGCACAGCGACGAGCGCGGTGAACACCGAATGCATGAACTTGAAGCCCGAACCCACTTGCGGATCGGCGAAAAGGTGATGAATGCCGATGGGCATCGACACGACCAGAAACAGGATGAACGAGATGCGCGCCATCGAATCGCTGTAGAGACGGCCGCCGATCGCGCGCGGAATGATCGTGTAGTACGCGATGTACGCGGGCATCAGCCAGAAGTAGACGATCGCGTGCAGCGTCCACGAGAAGAACACGCGCGCGAGGCCCGCGTCGATGGTCGACTTCCAGCCGATGGCCACGGGCAGGATCATGAACAGCACTTCGATCGCCGCGCCCACCGCCGTCCAGCCCCACAGATACGCGCCGGCCACGGTCGCGAACATCGCGAGCGGCACCGGTTTGCCGCGGTTCTCGCGCTTCCACGACGCGAGGTTCACCGACATCAGCGCGACCCACACCCACGAGCCGACCACCACGAACACGACGCCCACGTAATAGAACACGTTGCCGATCATCGGCGGATAGAAGGTGTACAGCACCGACGCGAGTCCCATCGCGACGGGCACCGTCGCCGTCACCGCTCCGACCGCGACGAGCCAGAAGCCGAGCCACGCCCAGCGCAGCCCGACGAGCGGGCGCTTGAGCGCGAGTTCGCTGACCGCGTAGCCGAAGCCCATCGCGATGAGCGTCGGGAACGCGTAGCCCATCACGGTGCCGTGCTCCGTCACCGAGCGATAGTAGAGCTCGGGATTCTGCAGCCACGGATGCAGCGGGCTGCGCACGAGCATCTGCCACGCGCCGAGCAAAAGCGCGACGCCGAAGGCGCCGAACGCCAGCCAGAAATGCGCGAGTACGAGGCGCTTGCTATTGAACACAGGACACTCTCCGCGAATTGGCCGGCATCTTGTCGGCCATCTGCATGAATTCGGCGCGGTCCACCACCTTCACGTGCGCCCACATGTTCTGATGCCCCGTGCCGCAGTACTCGTGGCACGGCATCAGATGCTCGCCGGGCTTGTCAAAAGTCGTCTTGAACGTCGAGACATAGCCCGGCTCCAGCATCGAATTGATATTCGTGTCGGTGATCAGAAAGCCATGCACGACATCCGAGCTCGTCGCGCGGAAAGTCACCGGCACACCCGCTGGCACGACAAGGCACTGCGGCGTGAACGAGTACTGCTGCGCGACGATGCGCACCGTCACCGAACCGTCCGTCTCCGGCGCGGTGCCGAGGTTGCTTTCGATGAATTCACCCGATACATGCAGCGTTTCGGGGCGAATCGTCTCGACGCGCGACGGCGGCATCATCGCCCAGTGCAGGCCGGTGTAGACGACCATGCCGACCAGCACGACGACGATCGCGAGAACGAGAATCGCCCAGCGCCGTTCGACCCGTTCGGCGACATCGTGCGAGCTTGGATTGATGGCCATATGCGATGCCTTAATGAACCTTGCGAATCATTGAATCACGCCACGCGGCAGGAACACGGCGAAGTAGAAGACGAACCAGAGGCCGATCACGATCGCGGTCGAGATGCCCGCGAGCGCAATCGCGCCCGACGGGCCGCGCTTCACGATTTCGTCGAGCGCCGCGTCCTGTTTCGCGATTTCATTCGGGTCTTCGGTCATGGTGTCGTCGATGCTCAATAAAGTGGCGCCGAACGCAGCTCGTTCACTTCCTTCACGGTGACCGGCGCGCCGTGGTTGCCCCACGCGGTGCGGATGTACGTGACCACCGCCGCGACCTCGACATCCGAGAGCGACTGCGCGAACGGCGGCATGCCGTAGGGCTTCGGGTTCTTGAATGTGCCGGGCGGATAGCCGCCGTTCAGCACCATGCGGATGGGGTTCACGGCCGAGTTCATCTCGATCGACTGATTGTTCGCGAGCGGCGGGAAATCGGGCGGCTTGCCCTGGCCCTGCGCGGCGTGGCATTCGGCGCATTGCGCGTCGTAGATCTTCTTGCCGAGCGGCGAGAGGCTCGTCTTTTCCTCGGCGACCGCCTGGCTCGGCGGCGGAGATTTGTCGCCGGAACGCGCGGGCAGCGCCTTCAGATAGACGGCCATCGCGCGCACGTCTTCCTCGGTCAGGTATTGCAGGCTGTCGTAGACGACTTCGGCCATCGGCCCGTAGACCGCGCCGCGATTTGACACGCCCGCATGCAGAAGACCGACGATGTCGTCGAGGCTCCAGTCGCCCAGCCCCGCTTCCTTGTTCGACGTGAGCGAAGGCGCGTACCAGTTCTGAATCGGGATCAGGCCGCCTTCGAACGCCTTCGATTTCACGTTGCCGCCGAGCGCGTTGATGGCCGTATGGCACATCGAGCAGTGTCCCAGACCTTCCACCAGATAGGCGCCGCGATTCCATTCGACCGATTGCGACGCATCGGGCTTATACACGCCTTCCCTGAAGAAAAGCGAACGCCACCCGAGCAGGAGCTCACGATGATTGAACGGAAACCGCAGCTCGTGCGGCCGGTTCGGCTGATGCACCGCCGGCGTGGACATCAGGAATGCGTAGATCGCATCGGAATCGGCGCGCGTGACGTTTGTATACGACGTGAAGGGCATCGCCGGATAGAGCAGCGAGCCGTCGCGCGACTTGCCCGTGTGCATCATCGTGTAGAACTCTTCGGCGGTCCATTTGCCGATGCCCGTGTCCTTGTCCGACGAGATGTTGGGCGTATAGAGCGTGCCGAAGGGCGTGTCCATCGGGCGGCCGCCGCCGAACGTCTTGCCCGCGGGCAGCGTATGACACGCGATGCAGTCGCCCGCGCGCGCGAGATATTCGCCGCGCTTGACGGTGGCCGCGTCCGCGCCTTGCGCCACAGCGTGTTCGATCGGCACGGCGCACGCCGCCAGGAAGACCGCGACGGTCAGCGCTCGGAAATGTCGAAATCGGAGCACGTCGGGTCCTCGTTAGTTATGGACGCTGCCGCACGCGAGCGGCATCTTGAACGAGCCGGCAGCGACCGGCACCGGGTCCGACGGCGCGGGCAGCGACGCGAGATACGCCGCGATCGCGGTGATGTCGCGGTCGTTCAGCAGCTTCGCGACCTGCCCCATGCAATCCGGCGCGACGGTCGAGCGCGTGCCGTAACGCCACGCGCCGAGTTGCGCGCTGATGTAGTCGGCATGCAGGCCGAGAAGGCCGGGGATCGCGGGCTCCATGCCCGTCATCGACGCGCCGTGGCAGCTCACGCAGGCGGGCACCTTGCGCGACGCGTCGCCTTTCGTGACGAGCGTCTTGCCAAGATCAAGCGTCTTCGCATCGACCCTGACGGGCGCGGGCGGCGCGAACGGCGGGCGCTCGCTCGCGAAGTAATCGGCGATCTGCTTCAGGTACGCGTCGGGCAGATACGCGAGCAGGTAGTTCATCGGCGGATACTTGCGCCGGCCGTCGCGAAAGGCGAGGAGCTGGTTGTACAGATAACCGGCGGGCTTGCCGGACAGACGCGGGAAATAATCGTTGTCGGTGCCCTCGCCGTGCGCGCCGTGACAGGCCGCACAGCCCATCACGCGGGCCTGCATGGTATCGGGCGCGCGTTCGAGTGCCGCGTCCGCCGCGAACGCGCCGAAGCTGAAAAACGCGAAAAGCGCGGATAAAAAGAAACCGCAGAGCTTTGCCACGTTTCGCACGTAACCCCCGTTGTCGATTTGCCGTGTTCGAGTTGCCGGACGTGTGAGGCGTGCATCCGACGCGGTTCTTCAGGGCGCTGCGATGTTCTTGGTGCCGATGGGTTGCGCTTGGCTTTTCTGATCTTAGAAGAGACAGCCCGTTTTTCCCAGCTTGGCGATTGTCTCAATGCACGACGCCGACGCGCTTGACACAACTCAATGTTTTTTGCGTTTGAACAATGAAACGCATTTTTTTGAGACAGTAAATTGCTTGAGTTCGATCGGCGGAGGTTTGCGGGTCGCGACTTTGAATGATCGGAGCGATAATTTCAAGATACGCGATGCGGTTCACTTGAGGCCGAGACGCCTGGCGAGCCGATTGAGATTCGCGCGATCCAGACCGAGCTCACGCGCCGCCGACGCCCAGTTCTGGTTGTGACGCTTCAGCGCATCGAGGACGAGCGAGCGCTCGTAGGCCGTCACCGCGTCGCGGAAATCGGTGCCCGGCGCGGGCAACGGCGATGCCTGCGCCGGCGGTGTGCTGTCCGCGGCCATCACGCCGTCGCCATTGAGCATCAGATCGGCGGCGGTGAGCGTGAGGATGCGCGGACGTTCCCGATGCGCCGCCAGCGCCTTCAACGCGCTGCGCCCGATCAGATGCTCCAGCTCGCGTACGTTGCCGGGCCAGCGATACGCGAGCAGCGCGGCCTGCGCGTCGGCGGAAAGGCGCAGGCTGAGCAGGCCGAGACGCGAGCGGTTCTCTTCGAGAAAGTAGCCCGCGAGCAGCAGGACATCGCGTCCGCGCTCGCGCAACGGCGGCACCACGAGCGGATACACCGACAGCCGATGATAAAAATCCGCCCGAAAGCGCCCTTCGCGCACTTCGTCGGCGAGATCGCGATTGGTCGCGGCGATGAGCCGCACATCGACCTTGTGCTCGTTGTCCGAACCGATGCGCTGCAACTGCCCGTTCTGCAGCACGCGCAGAAGTTTCGCCTGGACGGGCAGCGGCAGTTCGCCCACTTCGTCGAGAAAGAGCGTGCCGCCGTCCGCGAGCTCGAACTTGCCGCGCCGGTCCGACGACGCCCCCGAGAAAGCGCCGCGCACGTGCCCGAACAACTCGCTCTCGACGAGCGTATCCGGCAGCGCCGCGCAATTCAGGCTGACGAGCGGCTTGTCGGCGCGCGGCGACAGCGCGTGGATCTCGCTCGCGACGAGTTCCTTGCCGACGCCCGTCTCGCCGGCGATGAGCACAGTCAGTTCGCTCGACGCGACGATCGCGATTTCCTCCAGCAAGCGGTTATGCGGCCCGCTGCTGCCGATCATTTCGCGCCGCCGCGGCCCGCTCGCCTGCCGGTAAACCTCCGCGCGCTGACGCTCGGCCTCACCTCGTTTCGCGAGCGTATCGATGCGCTCGGCCACGCGCACGGTCGCCGCCGCGAGACTGAGAAACGCCTGCAGCGAGGCCATGTCGATGTTGTCGAAGCGCGCCGGATCGAGCGCGTCGAGCGTCAGCAGGCCCCAGGCGCGCCCATTGATGAGGAGCGGGCAACCGAGGCAGTCATGCACTTCGAGATGGCCGCTCACGCCCTTGACGAGGCCGTCGTAGGGATCGGGAAGGTCGGAGCTGGCGGCGAAGCGCGTCGGCGCCTCCTGCGCGAGGATGCGCGCGAATCGCGGATGTTCGCTCACGCGAAAGCGCCGGCCGAGCGTATCGCTCGACAAACCGTCGATGGCGAGCGGCACCAGCGTGTCGCCGTCGAGCCGCAGCAGCGCGGTGGCGTCGCCGGGAAAGAGCGCGCGAAGCGTGTGCAGCAAGCGGCGGTAGCGCTCCGTCTCGGGCATCTCGCTCGATAGGTCCTCGATCAGCGGAACGAGCGCGTCGAGCAGCACCCGCGAAGTCATTGCGACTACTTCCGTAGTCTTTTGGACTAGAGTCGAATCGACCATGAATACCAATAAGCAATTGATTTATCTACGATTCTACTCTGGCACGGTTCGTGTATGAGAAATATCCGAAGAATTTCGATGCGGAAGCGCCCGCTTCCGCCTTTCATCACAACGAGGAACCGAAGAATGCTGTCAGCCGAACACCGTGCCATCGTCAAGGCAACCGTCCCTCTTCTGGAAAGCGGCGGCGAGGCGCTCACCACGCATTTCTACAACAAGATGCTCACCGAATACCCCGAAGTGCGCCCGATGTTCAATCAGGCGCACCAGGCAAGCGGCGCGCAGCAACGCGCGCTCGCCAACGGCGTGCTGATGTACGCGCGCCATATCGACGAACTGGAGAAGCTCGGCGGCCTCGTCGGCCAGATCATCAACAAGCACGTCGCGCTGAACATCCTGCCGGAGCATTATCCGATCGTCGGAAGCTGCCTGCTCAAGTCGATCCGCGAAGTGCTCGGCGAGGAAATCGCCACCGACGCTGTCATCGAGGCATGGGCCGCCGCGTATGGGCAACTCGCCGATCTGCTGATCGGGCTCGAGGAAGGCATCTACAGCGAGCGCGAAAACGCGCCGGGCGGATGGCGCGGCACGCGACGTTTCGTCGTCGCCCGCAAGGAACAGGAAAGCGACGAAATCACGTCGTTCTATCTCGTGCCCGAAGACGGCGGCGCGCTGCTCGACTTCCATCCGGGTCAGTACATCGGTCTGCGCGTGCTGATCGATGGCGACGAACTGCGCCGCAACTACTCGCTCTCGGCCGCGCCGAACGGCCGCGAATATCGCATCAGCGTGAAGCGCGAGCCGAACGGCAAGGTGTCGAACTTTCTGCACGAAAACGTTCGACAGAACAACGTGCTCGATCTCTTTCCGCCCGCCGGCGACTTCAAGCTCGCACATGGCGAGAAGCCGCTCGTGCTGATCAGCGGCGGTGTCGGCATCACGCCGACGCTCGCGATGCTGCAAGCCGCGCTCGAAACAAAGCGCCCGGTGCACTTCATCCACTCGGCGCGGCACGGCGGCGTGCATGCGTTCCGTGCGGCCATCGAGGAACTGGCGGCGCGCCATCCGCAGCTCAAGCGCTTCTACTGCTACGAGCGCAAGCGCGACGGCGATCATGAAGCGCATGGCATCGGTTTCGTCGACGAAAAGCTGCTCGACACGTGGCTGCCGAAGAACCGCGATGTCGATGCGTATTTCCTCGGCCCGAAGGCGTTCATGAAGGCGGTGAAGAAGCATCTGAAGACGCTCGGCGTGCCCGAGGCGCAGAGCCGTTACGAGTTCTTCGGCCCCGCCGCGGCGCTCGACTGACTGCGCGCGTGAGGCTGCGTCCATCGACCCGCGGCATATTGGGCCGCGGGTTTTTTTGCGCCCTCACTTCAACGGAAAGCGGCCGTTTAGTGGTCACCTGAAATTCCAGAAAATCGGTCATTTCAAAAAGCCACCCGGAAGCCTAATCTTCTCTTGCCGCGCCGCTTTGGCGCACTTTCCAAACCCAAGCAAAGAGGATACTTCAATGGAACCCCGTCTCGACTTCTACAAGGCCAGCCCCGCCGCGATCAAGGCGCTCGTCGGCGTCGAAGAGCGTATCGCCAAGTCGGCGCTCGAAAAATCGCTGACCGAACTGGTGCGCCTGCGCGCATCGCAGATCAACGGCTGTGCGTTCTGCGTCGACATGCACACGACCGATGCGCGCAAGGGCGGCGAAACGGACCGGCGTCTCGCGACGGTGGTGGTGTGGCGCGAGACGCCGTTCTTCACCGATCGCGAACGCGCGGCGCTCGCCTGGACCGAGGCGCTCACGCTGGTGTCGCACGACCACGTGCCCGACAGCGTGTGGGAGGCCGTGAAGCCGCATTTCAGCGACGAGGAAATCGTCGACCTGACGCTGCTCATTTCCGCGATCAACAGCTGGAACCGCTTCGCTATCGCGTTCCGCAAGACCCCTGCTTGAGGACATCGACATGAGCATGCGCAAGTCTTTGGTTCTGGCGGCCGCGCTGATGATCGGCGCGGCGCATGCCGGCGCGCACGACACCACGGGCGCGGAGGTCGTCGCGCCGGTGATGAAGCAGGCCATCCCCGAGGCAGCCGGCAAGAACGTGCTGATGGCGACCGTCTCCTACAAGCCGGGACAGGCGTCGGAAGCGCATATGCATCCGGGGTCGATCTTCGCTTACGTGCTCGAAGGCCATGTGACCTCGCAGCTCGAAGGTTCGGCCGCGAAGACGTACGGTCCCGGCGAATCGTGGTACGAAGCGCCGGGCGCGCATCACATCGTATCGAAGAATGCGAGCGCGACGAAGCCGGCGAAGCTGCTCGTGTTCGCGATCGTCGGCGAGAAAGATCCGGTCAAGCAGCCGATTCCGCACTGACCGGGGCGATGACATCGTGAACCGACCGCGCGTCCCCGCTTCGCTCTTCAGCATCGTGCTCGGCCTGTCCGGGCTCGGGCAATCGTGGCGCGTCGCGGTGCGGCTGTGGCACGCGCCGGCGGTCGCGGGCGAGGCGGTGCTCGCCGCCGCGACGCTCGTTTGGGGCGCGCTCGTGCTCGCGTACGGCGCGCACGCGCTGCGCGATCCGGCGCGCGTCGCCGATGAATTCGCGCATCCGGTCGGCGGCGCGACGCCCGCGCTCATCGGCATTTCGACGTTCCTCATCGCGCAGGCGGTGCTGCCGTATTCGCGGCCGCTCGCCTGGCTTCTGACGATCGCGGGCATCGCATGGCATCTCGCGTTCGCCGTGTGGCATACGGGCAGGTTGTGGCAAGGCGGCCGCGAAATCGCCGATACCGCGCCGACGATCTATCTGCCGACCGTCGCCGGCAACTTCACCGGCGCGGCGGCGCTCGGCGCGCTCGGCGCCGCCGACTGGGCGTGGCTGCTGCTCGGCGCGGGCGTCTTCTCGTGGCTCGCGCTCGAACCGCTCGTGATCCGCAGGCTGTGGCATCGCGAGCCGATGCCGGTTGCAGAGCGCCCGCTCGTCGGCATCCAGTTCGCGCCGCCGGTCGTGTGCGCGGCAGCCGTGCTCGCCGTCGAACCGGGTTCGACGGATCGCTGGCTCGTGATGCTGCTCGGCTACGGGCTTTTTCAGTTGCTCGTCGGCTTGCGGCTGAAATCGTGGCTCGGCGCGCAGCCGTTCGCGTATTCGTGGTGGGCGTACAGCTTCGGCGTGGCATCGGGGACGCTCGCATGCGTGAAGCTCGCGCTCGCCGGCGTGCCCGTGGCGCACGCGCTCGCATTGCCGATGTTCGTCGGCGCGAATCTTTTCATCGGATATTTGTGCGTGCGCTCGCTCGCGTGCCTGGCGCTCGCGCGCACGACGGTTTCATCGTGAGGACGTCATGAAGATCGCAGAACCCAACACCGTTTTCGTCGCGGCGCCGCTAAAGCGCGATCCCAATCATCGGCGGCGCGTCGCGCTGCTCGATCTCGGCTTCCGGCCGTTCTATCTGTGCGGCGCGGCGTTCGGCGCGCTCGCGTTGACGGTGTGGCTGCTCGTGCTGTCGGGCGTGCCGCTTTCCGGCGGCTATCTGCTGCGCGCAGACCCGATCGGCTGGCACGCGCACGAAATGGTGTTCGGGTTCGCGGCGGCGATCATCGTCGGCTTTTTGCTGACGGCCGTGCGCGCATGGACCGGACGCGACACGGCGAACGGCGCGACGCTCGCCGCGCTCATGCTGCTGTGGCTCGCCGGGCGCGTGCTCGTGTGGAGCGGCCCCGCGCTGCCGGCCGCGATCGTCGATAGCGCGTTCCTGCCCGTCGCCGCGCTCCTGTTGCTCCGCGTGCTCGTGAAGGCAGGCAACCGGCGCAATTATTTTCTCGCCGTCGTGCTGCTCGCGTTCGGCGCGCTGAACGCCGCGTTTCATGGCTTTGCATTCGACACGCGCGCCGATCTCTCGATGCGCGCCGTGTATGCGTCGGCGGGCATCGTCGTACTGCTCGTCAGCGTGATCGGCGGGCGCGTGATTCCGATGTTCACCGCCAACGCGATTCCCGGCTTCGTCGCGCGGCGCTGGCGCATCGTCGAATCGATGCTCGCGCCGCTCACGCTCGCCGCGTTCTTCGCGGATGCCTTCGCGCTCGATGCCGCAATCGTCGCGCCGCTCGCCTTGCTGGCGTGCGCCGTGCACCTCGCGCGCATGATCGGCTGGCGCTCGTACGCGGTGCGCGGACGGCCGATTCTCGCGATCCTGCATCTCGCCTACGCATGGCTGCCGCTCGGCTTCGCGCTGCTTGCGCTTTCGGCGTTCGGATGGACGCGCGTGCCCCATAGCCTCGCGATGCATGCGTTCGCGGCCGGCGCGATCGGCGGTGCGATCATCGCGATGATCACGCGCACCGCGCGCGGGCATACGGGACGTCCGCTCGTCGCGGACAAGCGCGATGTCGCGTGCTATGCGCTCGTGATGGCGGCGGGCGCGCTGCGCGTGCTCGGGCCGCTCTGCGTGCCTGCCTGGCAATCGACGTGGATCTTCGCTGCGGGCATCTGCTGGGTGCTCGCGTTCGCGCTCTATGTCGCGGCTTATGCGGCGCCGCTCTGGAAGCCGCGCGCGGATGGCAAGCCGGGTTGAATCGGCGACATTGTTTGACATCGGGATACGGCGGTTCCGCGAGAATCGCGTTCCGTTCTCCGTTCCGATGTCACCATGAAGCACCTTCGTTTTCTCGGCGCCGCGGCGACGCTCATCGCTGCTTCACTCACGCTTTCCGGCTGCGGCCTTTTCGGGTGCAGCGGCTTCGCTACCAATGGCGGCGGTTTCGGCGGCTGCAGCGTCGGCACCCGCTTCTGATTCGCCGCCCCTCCACATGCGGGGCTCGCATCGTCTATCTCCTGAATAATCGCGGTCTCCCCGCGCGAGCCGGGTTTGCCTGCTTGCCCTTCGCGACGACACTACGTTCATTGGGCAACCGTCGGCGATATCCGAAGCCGGCATCGACTGGAGGCAGCATGAACGCTCACGCAAGTCTGGTTCTTCTCGCTCTCGTATCGCCGGCGTGCGCGCTGGCATTCCGGGCGTGGGTCGCCAGCATCGACACACGCGTGCCGCGCCTCGCGTATTGCGCCGCGCGTCGAGGCGTGTCGAATCCGCGGCGTCATCTGCTTTCGTTTCGCGCGTCGCCGTAGTCCGCGACGGCGCCGAACGCCCATCCTGCTGCCGCGGGATCGCTCGAATCACGGGGATAAGGGAGCGAGGAGACCACCTGCCGGCGGCAAGACAAAAAGCGTATCCGCGACGCGGCGCGAAAACGCCGCACATCAGTCGCAAGCCGCGGAAAGCGCGAGCTCGATAACTAGAAAACGGGCGACACGCCGGGTCGCCCGCCCAGCCGACATCACGGCTTCGCCATCATTCCTTCACTGTCGTGTACGACATGTCGAGCGACGCCGCACGCGCATGTTTCTGCGAATGCGCGTTACGCATCGGCTTCAGCACGAAGAGCGCGAGCAGCGCCGATAGCGCCGCCATGCCCGCCGCGAGCATGAACACCGCGTGCCAGCTTCCGGTCATCGACGTGATGACGCTCGAGAACGGGACGAGCAACGCGGCCGTGCCCTTCGCGGTGTAGAGCAGACCTGCGTTGGTCGCCGCGAATTTCGGGCCGAAGGTATCGCCGCACGTCGCCGGGAACAGGCTGTAGATTTCGCCCCACGCGAAGAACACGATGCCGGTCAGCACGACGAACGCCACCGGATCGTGCCCGTACTTCGACAGCGCGACGATGCCCACCGCTTCGATCGCGAACGCCATGAACATCGTGTTTTCCCGCCCGATCCGATCCGAAACCCAGCCGAAGAACGGTCGCGTCAGGCCGTTGAGCACGCGGTCGATGGTGAGCGCGAAGGTCAGCGCGGGCAGCGTCAGACCGAGTATCGACACGGGCGAATCGTGCAGCCCGAAGTCCTTCGCAATCGGCCCGAGCTGCGCCGTCGCCATCAGGCCGCCTGCGGCCATCATCACGAACATCAGGTACATGACCCAGAAGATCGGCGACGCCAGCACCTGTTTCGGGCTCGCGTTGTAGACGGCCGCCTTGACCGCGCTCTTCACCGACGCGATCATCTGCGCGGGCGGCGCATAGAGCGCCATGCCGAGCAGGAACACGATCAGCCCCTGACCGAGACCGAACCAGAGGAACGTCGCTTCATAGCCGCTCGACTTGATCATGTGCGCGATCGGCACGACAGTCGCAGCCGAGCCCATCCCGAAGCCCGCCGCCGTGATGCCCGCGGCCAGTCCGCGCCGCGCCGGGAACCACTTGAGCGCGTTGCCGACGCACGTGCCGTACACCGCGCCCGCGCCGACCCCGCCGACAGCCGCGGCGAAGTACAGAAGCGGCAGCGACGACGCCACCGAGTTGATCGCCCACGCGATCGCGCACAGGAGGCCGCCGCCGACCACGACGGGACGCGGCCCGTACTTGTCGACGAGATAGCCTTCCACCGGCACGAGCCATGTCTCCGTCACGACGAAAATCGTGAACGCCACCTGAATGGCCGCGCGGCCCCAGTGGTACTTCTCGTCGATCGGGTTGACGAAGAGCGTCCAGCCATACTGCATGTTCGCGATCATCGCCATGCAAATCACACCGAAAACCAACTGCACCCACGGCGACGCCAGGCGCGACGCCTTTTCATCGCGGCCCATCTGGTTCATTCCCATGCCTGTCTCCTTGGCAAATTGCCTTGTGTACTTGGACGTCGAACGACGCCTCCCGCGACGCGGTGCATGCTGCGTCGCATATACACAGTATGTGATATATCAAGTAAGTCAAGCGAAAGAAATGACGGGGTTTTCACTTAGGAAGTCGCACTTCGTAAGCGCATGAAAGCTGCAGTGAACGCGGATTGAACAGACGAAAAAAAGCCCGGCAGAGACAGGCCTGCCGGGCGATGAGCGTGGCGAGACATGGCAATCCGCAGCACGCACTCTCTTTATAAATGAAAGTTAAACGTAATGTAAAGGGGTATTTTTGTATGGTTCGAGTTTTACGCGTTCGACAGTCTAGAACACGTTCACGGGCACGTTGACCATCAGGCGATACACATCGCTGGTGCCGTCCGGATAGTAGGCGCTGTTGCTGTGATGGTGCATGTAGTAGAACTTGACCGATGTGTTCTTGAACTTGCCGTCCGGGATCGTGTAGCTCGGAATCACGCCGATTTCGTAGTGCGTGCCCTGCAGTGGCTGGCCATTCCCAACGCTGCCGCCCGACCAGTAGTTACCCGCCTGCGCCGAGCCGCCGTTGGCCATCGCGCTGCCATCGGCATCCCAGCCATACGCACCCCACATCGTGAACTTGAGACCCGGTACGCCGTACTCCTTCATGTTGAGCGAATACGACAGGCTCAGCGATTTTTCATGCGGCTGGTTGTAGTCCACATCGAGCGAGTTCGACAGATAATCGCCCGCCGACTGGCCCATGTAGTCGAAGGTCTGATCGCTCACGATCTGCTGGAACGCGACCTGCACCGTATGCGCGCCGTGCGTGCCGGCAAGCGCCAGCGAATACGCGTTGTTGTTGATCGAGCCTTGCCGCTTGTCGCCGATCGCGCCCGTGTAGTAGTAGTTCAACGAGCCCGTCCAGCGGACACTTTTCGGATCGCCGATGCTCTGCGTCGCCGTCAGGTAGTACTGCTGCCACACGTTGTTCGCGACGCTGCCATAGAGCGAGACCGAGGTATCGTCACCGTGCGTCCAGTCGCCGCCGAAGTACGTGAACTGCGAGACATGCGTGCCGCCGTATTCCGTCGTGAGACCGGTAACAGTCGTCATGCCGCGCGCGAGCACGCCGTCCACCGTGCCTGCCTTCAGCGTGAGGTTCTTGATCTCGTCGCTTGCAAGCGAGAAGCCGCGATAGGTCGGCGGCAACGCGCGGTTGTCGTGCGGCACGAGGAACGGATTGTCGAACAGTTGCTGACCGTATTTGAGCACGGTGTTCGACACGCGCGCCTTCACATCCCACACGCCCGGATAGGCCCACGCCAGCTGATTCGATCCGCCGCCGTCCGTGCCGACGTGAACGCGATTGCCCGCCCCCACGCCGCCGTTCAGCTTGAACGCGCCGAAGAGCGACACGTCGCCGCCCAGCCCGATCAGCCCTTTCGTATAGCCCGATTCGAACACCGCCTGCGCGCCAAGAACCCACGCGTCCTTCTTGCCCGCGCCCTTGAATTCGTCATGTTCGGTAAAGGAGCGCATCAGCACGTTGAAGTGCGAATCCTCGATAAAGCCTTTCGATTTCGCCTGGCTGCTCACCGGCGCATCCGCCCCGGTGTTGGGCGGCGAATCCGGCGGCGCTTCGGTGTGACGCGAAGGCGGCTCAGTATCGGTTTCATCGGCTTGCGCGGCAACCGCGGCGGCCATGAAACCGCTGAACAACAAAATCGATAGCGCGAGTGAGTGTTTTTGTTTTTTCACGAAAAAAGTCTCCACTTATATTGATTCAACTGCTAACGGCTTGATCGAAACTAAGGATTGCAAAACGCCTCGCCCGGCGACGCGAAAAAGCGTCGAGGCGTACAGGCGGATGAACGAAGCAAGGGATGAGCGGCGCATGGCCGCCCGGTTATCGGACGTTATTTATTGCGGGTGTCTTCCTCGGATATCGTTGGTTTTCTAATTGGCGCGAGTCGCCGTTCAAGCAAACAGGCACGCCGCCGATGAGTCGGCCCCGAGCGCGCGCAAGGCAGGCACTTCCTGCGAGCAACGCGCCTGCGCCATCGGGCATCGTGTATGGAACACGCAGCCCGAAGGCGGATCGATCGGGCTCGGAATATCGCCGGACAGAATCTGCACGGTCTTGGCACGCTCGACCGCCGGATCGGGCACCGGCACCGCCGACAACAGCGCGCGCGTGTACGGATGGCGCGGCGTGTCGTAGAGCGCGTGCTTATCAGCGAGCTCCATCACGCGGCCGAGGTACATCACCATCACGCGATCGGAGATGTGACGCACCACGGCGAGATCGTGCGCGATGAAGATCAGCGCGAGCTTCATCTCCCTTTGCAGCGACTTGAGCAGATTCACGATCTGCGCCTGAATCGACACATCGAGCGCCGACACCGGTTCATCGCAGATGACGAGCTTCGGCTCGACGATCAGCGCGCGCGCAATGCCGATACGCTGACACTGCCCGCCCGAGAACTCGTGCGGATAGCGGTTGATCATCTGCTCGCGCAGGCCGACCTTCGCCATCATCGCGCGCACGCGTACGTCGATTTCCTGCTTGTCCATGCCCGGCCGATGCTCGACGAGCGGTTCCGCGATGATCTGTCCGACCGTCATGCGCGGATCGAGCGACGCGAGCGGATCCTGAAAGATCATCTGCACGTCGCCGCGCACGCGATGCCATTCGCGCGCCGATGCGCCCGAGAGCGTCGCGCCCATCCATACGATGTCGCCGGCGGTCGCGGGAATGAGGTTCAGGATCGCGCGCGACAGAGTGGACTTGCCGCAGCCCGATTCGCCGACGACGCCGAGCGTCTCGCCCGCCTTCAGCTCGAAGCTCACGCCGTCGACGGCCTTCAGCGTGCGGCGCGGCGCCCACGGCAAGCGGTTCTTCGACTTCACCTGAAAATGCACGCGCATGTCGCGCACGGAGAGAATCGTCGCGTCAGACATGGCTCGCTTCCTTTGTGACTTGATGAACCGGACGATGACAGGCCCGCAGCCAGCCAGTTTCGACGGCCTTCAGCGCGGGCGCATCGACGGCGCATTCGTCGCTGGCATCGGCGCAGCGCTCGTGGAACGGACAGCCCGCCGGCGGATGCGCCATGTTCGGCGGATTGCCCGGAATGCCGGTCAGCTCGCCGCCAGCGTGATCGAGTCGCGGCAGCGCGCGCAGCAGGCCGATGGTGTACGGATGCGAAGGCTTCGCGAACAGCGTGGCGGCATCGCACTGCTCCATCACGCGGCCGCCGTACATCACCATTACTTTTTCGCATAGCCCGGCGACCACGCCGAGATCGTGCGTGATCAACACGATCGACGTGCCGAAGTCGTGTTGCAGGTTACGCAGCAGTTGCAGGATCTGCGCCTGTACGGTGACGTCGAGCGCGGTGGTCGGCTCGTCGGCGAACAGCACTTCGGGCTCGCACAGCAAGGCCATCGCGATCATCACGCGCTGGCGCATGCCGCCCGACAGCTCGTGCGGATACTGCCCGATGCGATGCGCCGCCTCCGGAATGCGCACGGCTTCGAGCATCGAGATCGCGCGTTTCTTCGCTTCGCGGCGCGTGACGTTCTTGTGCAGCTCCAGCACTTCGGTCATCTGCCGCTCGATCGTGAGATACGGATTGAGCGAGCTCATCGGGTCCTGGAAGATCATCGAAAGGCGATTGCCGCGGATGCGGTTCATCGCGCGATCCGACATGCCGATGAGATTTTCGCCGCGATACATCGCACGTCCGCGCGCGCGCCCGTTCGATGCGAGCAGGCCGAGCATCGCGAGCACGCTCTGGCTCTTGCCCGAGCCCGATTCGCCGACGATACCGAGCGTCTCGCCCTCTTCCAGCGTGAAGTTCACGCCGTTCACGGCGCGCACGTTGGCGTCGTGCGTGCTGAATTCGACCTGCAGATCGTTGACTTCGAGTAGCGGCATGGCTCACCTGTCCTTCGGATCGAGCGCGTCGCGCAGCCCGTCGCCGACAAAGTTGATGCAGTAGAGCGTGATCGACAACAACGCCGCCGGGAACAGCAGAATCCACGGCGACGACTCCATCACGCCGACGCCGTCCTGGATCAGCACGCCCCAGCTCGTCATCGGTTCCTGCACGCCGAGTCCGAGGAACGACAGCACCGATTCCGTGAGGATGACGGCGGGCACAGTGACGGTCGTATAGATCGCGACGATGCCGAGCAGATTCGGCACCACATGCCGCGCGATGATGCGCCGCGTCGGCACGCCGATCGCGCGCGCCGCCTCGACATACTCCTTCAAGCGGATCGAGAGCGTCTGGCCGCGCACCACGCGCGCCATGTCCATCCACGAAAAGATCGTGATGGTGATGACGACGAGATAGAACTCGCGGCCGAGCAGCGTCACCATCAGAATCGCGATGAGCAGATACGGAATGGCGTACATCATGTCGACGATGCGCATCATCGCGTTGTCGATGCGTCCGCCGACGAAGCCCGCGATCGCGCCCCACACGATGCCGAGCGTGACCGACGTGAGCGTCGCGAGCGCGCCGATCATGAGCGAGACGCGGCCGCCGATCAGGCAGCGCACGAGCAGATCGCGGCCGGTGTCGTCAGTGCCGAAGAGATGCCAGTTCGCGAGCGTGGGCGCGACGCTCGTCGCGTTCCAGTCGGTGGAATCGAACTCGTTCGGCAGGAGCCACGGCCCGACGATGCACGCGAGCGTGATCAGAACGAGCAGGATCAGGCTCACGACGGCGGCCTTGTTGCGCAGGAAACGCGCGCGCGCGTCCTGCCACGGGCTGCGGCCCGCGACCGCCTTTTCGAGCATCGGTGCAAGAGAAGCAGATTTCATCGCGCGCCCTTCAATAACGGATCTTCGGGTCGAGCCACGCATACGCGAGATCGACCAGCAGGTTGAGCAGCACCGCCACCACCGTGACCAGCACGACGAGGCCGAGCACGAGCGTGTAATCGCGATTGGCCGCGCCGTTCACGATCAGCTTGCCGATGCCCGGCAGCGAGAACACCGATTCCGTGACGACCGCCGCCGTGATCGACGAAATGGCGAGCGGCCCGATCACCGATACGACCGGAATCAGCGTCGGCTTCAACGCATGACGCAGGACGACGGTGCGCATCGGCAATCCTTTGGCGCGGGCGGTGCGGATGTAGTTCGTGTTCAGCACTTCGATCAGGCTCGCACGCGTCACGCGGCCGACCGTCGCGACATTGATCATCGCGAGCAGCGCGATGGGCAGCGCCATGTAGCGCAACTGGAAGTCGTTCCAGCCGCCTGCTGGCAGCCACTTCAGCAGGATCGCGAAGACGAGGATCAGCACCGGCCCGAGCACGAACGACGGGAACGCATTGCCCGCGTTGCTGACGAGCATGAGCGTGTAGTCCGCGATGCTGTTGCGACGCAGCGCCGCCACGACGCCCAGCGCGACGCCGATCACGATGGCGAGGAGCATCGACACGCCCCCGATCGTGAGCGACACCGGCAGCGCCCGCAGCACGAGGTCGTTCACGCTCCAGTCGGCATAGCGGAACGATGCGCCGAGATCGCCGTGCAAAAGACCGTCGAGATAGAACAGATACTGCTTCCACAACGGCTCGCCGAGGTGGTACTTCGCCTGCAGGTTCGCGAGCACTTCGGCGGATACCTTGCGCTCGCCGTCGAACGGGCCGCCCGGCGTCGCATGCAAGAGCAGATAGCAGACCGTCACGACGATCAGGAGCGTCGGCAGCGTGAGCAGCACGCGCCGCAATGTGTAGGACCACATGAGCGATTTCTCCTGTGCGTCAGTGTTTGACGATGTAGAGATCCTTGCTGCCGTAATGATCCATCGGATTCTTCAGCGAATAGCCGCCGACATAGCTCTTCACGAGACGCGGCAAGCCGTATTGCAGCAGCGGCAGCATCGGGTAGTCGTCCATCACGATCTTCGCCGCCTGCGTCTGCAACTGCGTGCGCTTCGCGAGATCCGTGGTTGCGGCCGCTTCCTTGATGAGCGCGTCGGCCTTCGGGTTGCAACTGAAGCTGTCGTTCTGCTCCGACTTGCACTGCACGAGCGTGAGGAAGGTCGTTGCGTCGTTGTAGTCGGCCACCCAGCCATTGCGCGCGATCTGATAGTCGCCGCCATGACGCTTCTTCAGCAGCACCTTGAACTCCATCGACTCGATGTCCATCGTGAGGCCGAGCTTCGTCTTCCATTCCGACGCGACGAAGATCGCCATCTTCTTGTTGTAGTCGCTCGTGTTCATCGCGAAACTCAGCTTCGTGCCCGGCTTCACGCCCGCCTGTTCCAGCAGCTTCTTCGCTTCCTCGACGCGCTTCGCCATCGGCCACGTCGACCATTCGTAGTTCGATACTTCCGCGCCGCTCACGCCCTTCGGCAGCAGGCCGTACAGCGGCGTCTGGCCGTCGGCGGTCACGCGCTGCGCGAGCAGATCGCGGTCGATGACCATCGAGAGCGCCTTGCGCACGCGCACGTCCTTCAGCAGCGGATCGCGGTTGTTGAAGCTGTAATAGCGCGTGCCGAGAATCAGCGAGTTGCGGATGTCCTTCGGGAATTGCTGGCTGTACTTCGCATACGTGCCGGTCGGCAACTGATACGTCATGTCGTTCTCGCCGGACTGGAACAGCTTGACGTCCGTGTTCTCGTCTTCGACCGGCAGATAGGTGACCTGCGTCAGTTGAACGTTCGTCTTGTCCCAGTAGTTCGAATTCTTCGTCAGCACGAGCTTGCTGTTGACCTGCCAGTCCTTGAGCTGAAAGGCGCCGTTGCTGACGAGGTTGCCCGGCTTCGTCCAGTCCTTGCCGAACTTCTCGACCGTGGCGCGATGAACCGGCCCAAGATTCGGATTCGACATCAGTTCGGGCAGGAACGGCACGAGACCGTCCGTCTTGACTTCGATGGTGTTCGCATCGATCGCGCGCACGCCGAGCGCGCTCGCCGGCTTCTTGCCCGCGACGATATCCGCGCCGTTCAGCAGGAACGGGCCGAACACGTTCGCATACGACGACGCCGTTTTCGGATCGACGAAGCGCTGACAGCCGTAGACGAAATCGTTTGCGGTGACGGGATCGCCATTGGACCAGCGGGCGTTCTTGCGCAGATGGAAGATCCAGGTCGTCGAGTCCTTCTGTTCCCATTTTTCCGCGACGCCCGGCACCACCTTTCCGTCCGAATCCGTGGCGGTCAGGCTTTCGAACAGGTCACGCGAGACGTTGGCCGCGACCACGGTTTCGACCAGCGCCGGATCGAGCGTCTCGACCTCGGAGCCGTTGTTACGCACGAGTTCCTGCTTCGCGGCGAGCGCGACGCCGGACGGCACGATGGCGGCCGTCGCGTTGAGTGCGGAGAGCGCGAGCAGCGCTGCGGCGGCAGCGAGCTTCGTGCGCTGGACCGATACGTGGTGAACGGAAAAGAACGTCATGGGGAATCCTCTTTTGTCTCGATTGTCGATCTTCGCTTTCGTTTTACTTGCACAGATTCGGAGTCCTACATGCATCAGCTTGTTTATCGCAAATGGAATAAACAAATCGATCTCGAACCCGGCAAATTTAACGAAAAGCTTTCTTGTTTCTGTCGCATCGCTGCGGCGATTGCACGCACGCATCGCGCGTCGGGCGAATGATTCTTACGCGGACGCTTTCATTCGCGCTTCAGGCTGGCGGCGAGTATTTCGCATCAATAAGACGGATGCCACTCACATGTGCTTATAGACACTAAATTTTTCGAATAGTCGTTCAATTTGTTGGATCGACGCACTTTGCGACTTTCGGCGCACGAATGGGGCTAAGGCAGCAAGTGCTTGTTTCCTATAAGATTGCGTCGCCGTTAACAGCCGCTTCAATGCCGTCCGAAAGATGATCCGTTTTCGCCAGATCGAGGCTTTTCGTAGCCTCATCATGACCGGCACCAGTGTCGGCGCAGCAAAAAAACTCCACGTCACGCAACCCGCGATCAGCCGACTCATTGCCGATCTCGAAGCCGATCTCGGTTTCAGCCTGTTTTCGCGCGTCGGCGGCCGTCTGAATCCGACGACCGCCGGCCTGCGCTTCTACAAGTCCGTCGAAGAGAACTTTCTCGGGCTGGAGCGTCTGAAGCAGGTCGCCGCCATGATCCGCGAGGAAGCGTCCGATGGCCTCACGGTCGCGTGCATGCCCGTGCTCGCGACAACGCTTCTGCCGCCCGTGCTCGCCGATTTCACCGAGCGGCATCCCGGCGTGCCGATCAAGGTCGATTCGGTGAAGGTGCCCGAAGTGCTCGTGAACCTGCAGAACCACAAGGCCGATATCGCGCTGAGCCTCGCGTTTCCGGCGGTCGCGGGCATCGAGGTGGAAACGTTGCTCAAGGCACGCGCTTCCTGCGCGATGCCCACCACGCACAAGCTCGCCAAAAAGAAGATCGTGCGACCGTCCGACTTGCGCGGCGAGCAACTGATTGGCTGGCTGCCGAATTCACGGCAGCCCTACGACGCGGAACAGTCGCTGATTTCATCCACCGAGGACCGGCCGCGCTATACGGTCTTCACCGACACGGCCCACACCCGCTATGCGATGGTCGCTGGCGGTCTCGGCATATCGATCGTGGAACCGTTCGCGGCGAAGGTCTGGCGCGCGCACGGCGTCGTCGTGCGGCCGTTCGAGACCGATATCGAGTACGAATACGTGCTGTCCTATCCGAGCAGCGGAATCCGCTCGGATCTCGTCGCGTCGTTCCGGGATTCGGTGAAGCGCATCGCCGAGCATTATTCGTTCGATGCCCCGGAGGATGCGTTGGACGCCGTGCCTTTGAACGCGGACTGACGCGCCGCGCGCAGTTCAGCCGCCGAACAGTTTCCTCGCGCGTTCGCGCATCTGCTCGGCGGAGACATCCTCGACGTGAGTGGCGATCCACCATACATGCCCGAACGGATCGCGCAACTTGCCGCCGCGGTCGCCGTAGAACTGGTCTTCGACCGGGCGCAGGATCGTCGCGCCTTCGTCGGCGGCGCGTTGCGCGACCGCGTCGACGTCCGTCACGTAGAGATGCAGCATCACAGGCGTGCCGCCGACCGAGAGCGGCCCCACGGTGCCGTAATCGGGAAACTCGTCGCAAAGATAGATGACGTTGCCGCCGATCGACAACTCCGCGTGACCGATGCGTCCGTCCGGCTGCTCGATCCTGAACGTTTCCGTCGCGCCGAACACTTTCGTGTAGAAGTCGATGGCGCCGGCGCAGCCCGCCACCGCCATGTACGGAATCACGCCGCGACGGTCCTGCGGAATCGGTTCGACTTGCGAGGTCATGTCATTCTCCTGAAATATCGCGGACGCCCTGCCCGCGTCCCCTTCGACACGTATGCTCCGCCGATGGTGCCCGGCCTTGATCCGGCCCCGCGTCTCGGGCATGCTGTCGGCCAATTCCGGCGGCTTCGCCGCGAACGCGCATTCGCGCTTCGCTTCATACTCTCGCTTGTCGCAGTCGCTTCAAACCCAATCAAAACGGAGCACTCATGCACGATCTGAAAGGCAAATCGATCCTCATTACCGGCGCGAGCACCGGCATCGGCGCGGCGGCGGCGCGGGCTTTCGCGCAATACGGCGCGAATGTCGCGGTGCACTACAACAGTTCGAAGGACAAGGCCGAGGAAGTCGCGAAGGACGTGCGCGCGCTCGGCGTCACGGCGATTACGGTCGGCGCGGACGTGCGCGATTCGAAGGCGATCGACGCCGCTGTCGCGCAGGTCGTCGATACCTTCGGCAAGATCGACGTGCTCATCAACAACGCGGGCAGCCTCGTGAAGCGCGAGCCGATCGCATCCGCGAGCGACGAACTCTTCGACGAGATCATGCACATCAACGCGCGCTCGGTGGTCGCGTTCACGCGCGCGGCGCTGCCGTCGCTGCGCTCGGGCGGCGGCGGCTCGATCATCAACGTGACGTCGGTGGCGGCGCGCAATGGCGGCGGCCCGGGCGCGCTGCTCTACGCGGCATCGAAAGGCTTCGTCAGCACGATCACGAAGGGCATGGCGAAGGAACTGATGGCGGATCGCATCCGCGTGAACGCGGTGGCGCCCGGCGTGATTCAGACGCCGTTCCAGGAACGCTTCACGACGCCCGAGCAACTCGAATCGTTCCGCAAGTCGATCCCGATGGGTTTCATCGGCGAGCCCGACGATTGCAGCGGCGCGTTCCTCTATCTCGCGTCCGAGGCGATGTCGCGCTATGTGACGGGGCAGATCATCGACGTGAACGGCGGGCAGCTGATGCCCTGATCGTTGCATCGCGGCGCTCGTGGTATATAAAGCGTCTAGTCTTTCGTCGCACGTAATAAAGGAGATACAGGAGATGCTTTTGAAAAAAGAACCGCGCATCCGGTCCCTCGCGCTCGGCGCCATCGTCGCGTCGGCGCTCTTGACGGCGGGATTCGTCGAGACCGCGCCGGCCTATGCGAAAACCGCCGACGCTCAGCCGGCCGTGCTGAACGCCTCGGCGGTCGCCGTCGCGGACAAGTACGCCGCCGACACAGCCGAGCAGATCTTCAAGCAAGGCGGCAATGCGGTCGACGCGGCCGTCGCGATCGCCTTCACGCTCGCCGTCACGTATCCGGAGGCGGGCAATATCGGCGGCGGCGGCTTCATGACGCTCTACGTCGATCATCGCCCGTACTTCCTCGACTATCGCGAGCGCGCGCCGCTTTCGGCCACGCGCAACATGTACCTCGACGACAAGGGCGAAGTCATCAAGGGCATGAGTCTCTACGGACATCGCGCGGTCGGTGTGCCCGGCACGGTCGACGGCATGTGGGAAGCGCAGAAACGCTTCGGCAAGCTGAAGTGGAAGCAGGTGCTCGCGCCCGCCATCAAGTACGCGCAGGACGGCTTCGAAGTCGACGATCAACTGGTCAAGCGCCGCGACGACGCCTCGAAGGAATTCGCCGGCAAGACCAACTTCGACCTGTATTTCGGCGGCATGAAGGCGGGCCAGGTGTTCAAGCAGCCCGACCTCGCGATGACGCTGCAGCGCATCGCCGACAAAGGGGCGAAAGGCTTCTACGAAGGCGAAACCGCCAATCTGATCGCCAAGTCGATGGAAGGCCACGGCCTCATCACCACGCGCGACCTGAAGGACTACAAGGCCGTGTGGCGTCAGCCGATCACCGCGAGCTGGAACGGCTATCGCGTGATCACCGCGCCGCCGCCGAGCTCGGGCGGCGTCGGCCTCGTGCAGTTGCTGAAGATGAAGGCCGATATCAAGGACAAGTTCCAGGACGTGCCGCTCGATTCCGCGCAGTACATTCACCTCGTGGCCGAAATCGAGAAGCGCGTCTTCGCGGACCGCGCGCAATATCTCGGCGATCCCGATTTCTACAAGGTGCCGGTCGCGCAGCTCATCAACGACGACTACATCCTGAAGCGCGCGCAGGAAGTGAATCCCGACACGCCTTCGGACACGAAGAGCGTGCAGCCGGGACTCGGCACGTCGATGCCCGAGAAAGCGGAGACGACGCACTTCTCCGTCGTCGACAAGTGGGGCAACGCGGTATCGAACACGTACACGATCAACGGCTACTTCGGCTCGGGCGTGATCGCGGAAGGCACGGGCATCGTGCTCAACGACGAAATGGACGACTTCGCGTCGAAGCCGGGCGTGCCGAACATGTTCGGCGTCGTCGGCAGCGATGCGAACTCCATCGCGCCGAAGAAACGCCCGCTCTCGTCGATGACGCCGACCATCCTCACGAAGGACGACAAGGTCGCGATGGTGATCGGCACGCCGGGCGGATCGCGCATCTTCACGTCGATCTTCCAGGTCATCACGAACGTGTACGACTTCAACATGCCGCTCGGCGACGCCGTGGGCGCGACGCGTTTCCATCATCAGCTGCTGCCGCCGAACACGATCTTTCAGGAGCCGTACCATCAGCTCGATGCCGACGTGATCAAGCAGCTCGAGGACAAGGGCTACAAGTTCACGATGCAGGGCTTCAACGGCGACATTCAGGCGATCCGCATCGACGGCGACAAGCCCGAACCGATGTCCGACCCGCGCGGACGCGGCGTGTCGCGCGTCATCCGGTAATGCGCCGCACAACGGCGAGCAAGTAAAATAGCGGCCCGGACCGGACTAGCGTTTGCCCTAGTCCGGCTCCTCGCCGGTCTTGCCGAAGGCCCGCCCCATGCGGGTTTCACGGCATATAAGCCCCTCGGCATGACCGGCATGTTTTTCATGGGATTGGACCCCGCGTTCTGTTCCCCTAGTCTCTGTCCTGACCGAGTGCAGCCGTAAGTGCACGTCACTCGGCATCATCCAGAACTACATACGAGACGACCCTGACGATGGCCCCGCAGTGACCGCGCGCAGTGAGCGCGGTGCACGGTTGCCGTTTCAGCGTGCTGATAAAGGAGCAGCTCATGATGGAATCACCCGCCCAGCAGCTTGGCGACATCGATATCACCTCCACCGAACGAGACGAAAGCACTCAGGCCGCCAGCGGCGGCTTTCTCGATCGCTACTTCGGCATTTCGCAAACCGGCAGCACGGAAAAGCGCGAGATCGTCGCGGGCGTGACGACCTTCCTCGCGATGGTCTATTCCGTGTTCGTCGTACCGGGCATGCTCGGCAAGGCAGGCTTCGACACAAGCGCGGTGTTCGTCGCCGTGTGTCTCACCACGGCATTCGGCTCGCTCCTGATGGGCGTCTGGGCGCGCCTGCCGATCGCAATCGGCTGCGCGATTTCGCTGACCGCGTTCACGGCCTTCGGCCTCGTGCTCGGCAAGGGCCTCACGCCGGCCATCGCGCTCGGCGCGGTGTTCCTGATGGGCATCGTGTTCACGGCGATCTCCGTCACCGGCGTGCGCTCGTGGATCCTGCGCAATCTGCCGACGGGCGTCGCGCACGGCACGGGCATCGGCATCGGCCTGTTTCTGCTGCTGATCGCGTCGAACGATGTCGGCCTGATCGTCAAGAACCCCGCGCCCGGCATGCCGGTGTCGCTCGGGCACATCACGGCCTTTCCGGTGCTGATGTCGGTCCTCGGCCTGGCTGCGATCTTCGGTCTGGAGCGCCGGCGCGTGCCGGGCGGCATCCTGCTCGTCGTCGTCGGTCTGTCAGCGATCGGCCTGATCTTCGATCCGTCCGTGCGCTTTCACGGCATCTTCGCGCTGCCGTCGCTGTCGGCGCCGGGCCATGCTTCGCTCATCGGCGCGATGGACATCAAGGGCGCGCTGTCGATGGCCGTGCTGCCGAGCGTGCTGGCGCTCGTGATGACCGCCGTGTTCGACGCGACCGGCACGATCCGCGCTGTCGCCGGCCAGGCGGGCCAGATTGACAAGAACGGCCGCATCATCAACGGCGGCCGCGCGCTGACCGCCGATTCGCTGAGCTCGATCTTCTCCGCGTGCTTCGGCGGCGCGCCGGCTGCGGCGTATATCGAATCGTCGGTGGGTGTCGCGGCGGGCGCGAAGACGGGCCTCGCGGCCGCGGTCGTCGGCGTGTTGTTCCTCGTGGTGATGTTCCTCTCGCCGCTCGCCGCGCTCGTGCCTTCCTATGCAACGGCGCCCGCGCTGATGTATGTCGGTCTGCTGATGCTCGGCAATGTCAGCAAGCTGCATTTCGACGATACCGTCGACACGATGTCCGGCCTCGTCTGCGCGGTGTATATCGTGCTGTCGGCGAACATCGTGACGGGCATCATGCTCGGCTTCACCACGCTCGTGATCGGCCGTATCGTCGCGGGCGAATGGCGCAAGCTGAATGTCGGCACGGTGGCGATCGCGGTCGTGCTCGCCGTGTTCTATCTCGGCGGCTGGGCGATCTGATCGCTGGTTGCAGCGCCTGAAAATGCAAACGGCGCGCTGTCCGAAAGGACAGCGCGCCGTTTTTGCTTTCGAAGCCTACGGGCCCGTCAAGCAGCGACGCGCGTGCTGGCCATCTTGCGAATGCTGCGATCGACACGGAACATGATCAGCGACAACACCAGCGTAATGAACAGGCCCGTCGCACCGGCGACCACGCTGATCGACTGAAGCGCGGAAATACGTTTTGCGGAAGCATCTACCTCTGCCGCGGTCTTTTTCGACTCGATGGCCGCGTGCTGCGCCTCCCACCCGGAAGTGAACTGCGTGATCGCGGCACTGACCACCGAGAAGAACTGGTCTTGCGATCCGTTGACTTTCTTGCCAACGTCCGCGCGCGACAGCACGTCGTCCAGATACTTCGTTTGCGCTTTCCCGAAGTTTGCGCCGTGATCGGTATCGTCCATCCATGAGCCGACGACTCCCTGCAGGTCGCTCTTCTCCAGGGTAAATCCGGTCCCCACAAGACTCTTTCCATGCTTGAGCAGCACGGCGTGCAGACCATCGAGCAGCGCCGCTCGTTCCTTTTCTGCTGGGTCCGTCGGCGCGGCGTCGGTATCACGCTGATCGGAGCTTGGCTCAGCGCTTTCCAGATGGAACGCCGACGCGTTCACTGATATATCCGAAGGCACGGCCGCTGCCTTGGCGTTGTAGTTCAACACGGCCGGCACGCCGGCCACGACCGCGACGATCAGCGCCAATGTCGCCAGCACCAGAAAGATGATTCTGACAAGTTGCAAATAGCCGTTCTCCAGCTTGCTTACGAAATGCATTGTGTGCGCCCTCTTATTCGAAAATTTTCTGTCATGCCGCCGCCTTTAGGGCGCGGCATGGAGTCGAGATCGTTCGCTCACGCGAACTGGCACGATTATCTCTGAGAGGATTCCTCACGAATCCAGTCTTTCTGTCAATTTTCGATATGCCTGCGCACACGCGGCACGCCTACTTGCTGACAAGCGCCACTTGCCCCGTTTCCAGCAACGACTTGAGATTCGACAGAATCTTCGGCCATCCGCCCGACACGGCCTCGATGAACGGCTTGCTGTCGCTCACATGCGTGACGGTGAGTCTGACCGCTTCGCCCTGCTGCTCCAGTTCGTAAGTGCAGCGCGAATATCCCGCGTCTTTCAGATCCTCGCGAAACTCGTTGCGCCATTTGAGCACGAGGCGTTTGCCCGGCTCGGCTTCGAGCACTTCGCCCGCATCCGCGACGCGCCCGTCGGAGAACAGCATCTTCCATGACGAGCCCGCCTGCCAGTCGGATTCCTGATGCATGCCGAACCAGTATTTCTTCACGAATTCCGGCGTCGTCAAGGCTTCCCATAGCTTCTCGGACGTCGTGCGGATGTACGTCACATACACAAACGTGTCGCTACTCATGATCGTCTCCTTCAAGCGTGCGTTTGAGGTCGGACAAAGCGTCCAGGCGCGGACGCTCGAACTTGCTGATCCAGCGTTGCGCGATCTCGTGGATCGGCACCGGATTGAGGAAATGACGCTTCTCGCGGCCGTGACGCTGCGTCGACACGAGATTCGCCGCCTCGAGTATCGCGAGATGCTTCGACACGGCCTGACGCGTCATGCGAAGGCCGTCGCACAGCTCACCGAGCGTCGGCCCGTTGGTTTCGCGAAGGCGGTCGAGCAGTTGTCTGCGGCTGGCGTCCGCGAGCGCGCGAAAAACCGAATCGTCATCCATGAACGCATTATGCAACCATTTGGTTGCATGTCAAGCAGCTGGATTCGATGAAAGCGGCAGCGCAAATGCGACAACGCCCCGGAAGCCTTTCGCTTCCGGGGCGTTGCCGATACTCCTGACCGGGATGCTGTCGCGCGCGGCTTACTTGCGGCGATACGATTCGACGAGAATCTCGCAGTTTTGGAGGTGCAGTTGCAGCGCACGATTCCACTCGCGACGCACCGCAGCCTTCGACGCGCGCAGCCAGGAACCGAACGAAACGAGCAGGGATTGTTGAGCGGTGGTTTTCATGAGCGGCTCTCAGGGTAAGTAGCTAAGGGATAACCCTGACTATACGCTTTTTACGCTGCATTGCAACATCTTCTCAAAAAAGCAACAGGGTAATCCCTAGGCCATCGGTCACATCTGCTGCGGCGCGTCCGGCGCCAGTTGCACGCCCTTTTTGAAGATGAAGCAGCCGTAGCCGCGCGTTTCGCCCGTCGCGATCACGCAATACGCCTTCTTCGCACGCTCGTAAAACGCGAAACGCTCGACCGATGCGAACGGCACCGCGTGACCTTCGGCAGCGTCGATCTCGCGCTGGGCTTCGTGTTGCACAGCGGGCAGCGCGGCCGCATCGCCGACGACTTCCATGCGCTCGGCAGGATGATCGACGAACGTATCGAGCGGCATCACCGACAGCACCGCCCTCACCGCGCGCGGCGCGCCGACGCCATCGAGTCGCAGCACGCGGCCGAGGACCGTCTGACGCGCGACGGAATCGGCGGGAAAGTTGGCATCGCAGATCACGACTTCGTCGCCGTGGCCCATCGCGCAGAGCGCGTGCAGGATATCGGGGTTGAGCAGCGGATCGATGTTCTTCAGCATGTTTTCTTGTTCTCCATGACGTAAGGCCGGTTTCGAATCCATGGTAACCGCGCGGCGCCGCTAGGGTACGAGCAAGTCGCCCTGCCGCGCCGCGTCTTTGCCCGCGATGCGCGCGACCAGCATTCCCGCCATCGCGAAACGTGTCCAGTGCCGCGCGTACAGCACACCTTCGGTCTGCGCGACGAGCGGCACGAGCCGGTCATCGAGCGGATCGAGCACGTCGGCGATGACGTCGCCCGCGCGCACCGTCTCGCCGATCTCCCGCCGATGCAGAATCACGCCCGACACCGGCGCGTGCACGTATTCGCACCCGGCGAGCGGCGTCGCGGGATGGCGCAGCGGCGGCGGCTCCGGCGCTGCGCCCGCGACCATGCCGATATGCGTCAGATAATCGACGATCGCCTGAGCATCGCGCGCGGCCATCTCGTGCGACACGTCGCGCACGCCGCGCAACTCGAGCGTGACGGACTTCGTCGCCATCGGAATCGGAAAGCGGCCTTCGAATGCGCCGCGCAGATAGCGCCACGCCGCCGTGCACGCCTCGTCGAACGGCTCGCCGCCCGACACGTCAGCGAGCAGTTGCGCCTCGCTGCCGACATAGCGCGCGAGCGGCTCGATCGCGGGCCACGCGTCGGGCGTCGTATAAAGATGCGCGACGGCTTCCCAGTCGCAATGGAGATCGATGACGAGATCCGCATCGCACGCGAGCTTGATCAGTTCGAGCCGCTGCGACTCCAGTTCGGTCGCGGGTTTGCGCGTAGCGAGCGCGTCGGAAAGCGCTGCGCGGATGAGGCGCGCGTTGTGCGCTTCGTCATCGCCGAGGCGGTCTTTCAGTTGCAACGCCAGCTCGGGCCCGATCTCGGGAAAGCGCCGGTTGAAGTCCTGACCCGAGCCCATCTCGAAGCGGCCCATCTGCGCGCCGAACCAGTGCTGATTCAGGCCCGCCGGATTCGCGACTGGCACGAGCACGACGCGCGCGCGCAGACGCCCCGTCGCTTCCAGTTCGGCGAAGCGCCGCTTCAAGTACCACGCGACGACCATGCCGGGCAATTCGTCCGCGTGCAGCGATGCCTGGATATAAACCGTGGGCGAATCGCCGTCCCGCGGACCGAACCTGTAGCTCGTGATCGCCCGCCCGGTGCCGAGCGACGCGCCGACGAGCGGATGGTGATGAATCTGCATCTTCGAAAATCTCTCGTCGAAAAGAAAAGGCACCGCGAGCGATGCCTTTTCCGTCGAATACGTCGAATACGTCGAATACGTCGAATACGTCGAATACGTCGAATACGTCGAATACGTCGAATACGTCGAACGGCGCTTACTGGATCGAGATATCCGTCTCGAAGTACTTCGCCATGATGCGCTTGAACGTGCCGTTCTTTTTGATCTCGACAAACGCGCTGTTAAGGCCGTTCTGCAGATCGGCGTCGCCCTTGCGCAGGCCGATGGCCGTACCCGGACCGATGAGCGCCTTGTCTTCCACGATCGGACCGACGAGCGCGAACGGCTTGCCCTGCGGCTTCTTCAGAAAGCCGATGGCGGCTTGCGCGGCGTCGGTGAACATCGCGTCGATGCGGCCCGCGACGAGATCGGCCTCGACCTGTTCCTCATCGGCGTAAGGCACGACCGTCACGCCCTGCGGCTCCCACTTCACCTTCGCGTAACGCTCCTGCACCGTGCCCTGCTCCACGCCGACGCGCTTGCCCTTCAGCGCCTGAGGCGTCGGCAGGATGCCGGAGCCCGCGCGCGCGACGAGTTGCGCGTGGGTGTCGTAGAGCGGCTCGGTAAAGTCGATCTGCTTCAGGCGCTCTTCGGTGATGCCCATGTCGGACAGCACGGCGTCGAACTTGCGGGCCTTCAGGCCGGGAATCATGCCGTCGAAATTGTTTTCGACCCACACGCACTTGACCTTCATCTGCGCGCAGAGCGCGTTGCCGAGGTCGATGTCGAAGCCGGCGAGCTTGCCATCGGCCTGCTTGGATTCGAACGGAGGATAGGAGGGATCGACGGCGAAGCGGATTTGCGTGATCTCTTTGGCGTGCGCCGAGAACGAAACGGCGGCGAGTGCGGCAAGCATCGCGAACGATGCGGACTTCTTGAATGACATGTTTTCCTTCGGGACTTTCGATGAGACGGCGAAACATCGCGCGCAAACGCGCGAAAAACCGTGAATGGTATCAAACGCCCACGGTTCGCCGCGCGACGCCCATCAAGGCACGACCGAAAGAAACAGGAAAGCCGCGAATATCACGAGATGCACGACGCCTTGCAAAACGGTCGAGCGCCCGGTGCCGAGCGTGATGACGGACACGATCAGCGTGAGCGCCAGCATGACGATTTCCTTGGGCGCGAGCCCGAGCGAGATGGGCTGGCCCATGAAGATCGACACGACCGCGACCGTCGGAATCGTCAGGCCGATGCTCGCGAGCGCCGAGCCTAGCGCGAGATTCAGGCTCGTCTGCAGCCGGTTCAGGCGCGCCGCGCGCACGGCGGCGAGACCCTCGGGCAGCAACACGAGCGCGGCAATCACGACGCCGACCACGGCTTCCGGCGCGCCCGCCGCCGCGACGCCGGCCTCGACCGCCGGCGACAGGAGCTTCGCGAGCCCGACCACCGACACGAGCGACAGCATCAGAAAGCCGAGCGCGAGCCACGCCTCGCCGTTGCTGGGCGGGGGCGCGTGCGGCGCTTCATCTTCGTCCGGCGTGTTGGCGGCGATCGGCGGAGTGAACGGCAGGAAGTAATCGCGATGGCGGATCGTCTGCACGAATACGAACGTCACGTACAGCACGAGCGAGATCACACCGACGAAAATCAGTTGCGATGTAGACAGCGCAGGACCGACGACGGTGCTCGTGAAGTTCGGCAAAACGAGCGTGAGCACGGAAAGCGCGCAGAGAATCGCGAGCGCGGCGGCCGCGCCTTGCAGTTGAAAGTCCTGCACGTGATGCCGCAAGCCGCCGATCAGGAGACACAGGCCGACGATCCCGCAACCGCAGATCATGATCGCCGCGAACACGGTATCGCGCGGCAGTCCGGCCTTTTCGGGGCCGCCGGAAAGCATCACCGAGACGATCAGCGCGACCTCGATCACCGTGACCGCGATCGCGAGCACGAGCGTGCCGAACGGCTCGCCGACGCGGTGCGCCACCACTTCCGCGTGATGCACGGCCGCGAACACCGCGAACGCGAGCGCGATGGCCGCGAGCACGATCATCGCGGTGTTGTGGATGAACGCGGCGCCGGCCAGTACGACGAGCGCGAGAATCGGGGTGGCGAGGGTCCAGTCCAGCTTGAATTTCATCGGCGCTCCGGGCGGATCGGGTGAATGGGATCGTCGGCTCATGCGATGTAACCGCAAGGTCTGCAAAAACGCGCCGAATGAATCGGACCCGCTCGGGCGCCGCGCGTGCGGAGAGATTACCGTGACAAAGGGCCGCAGACCATCGGCATGATAGCGAAAACGCGGCGTCGCGCGTTCGCCCGCGTGCGTGGACGCGAGCGCGTGATGGTCGGAGCGTAGTTGCTCAGGCGGCTGGTTGCACGCAAGGCCGCTCGAAGGAACGGCCCTGCGCGCCGTATGCGGTCACTCCGCGCCGCTTTCCCGGAAGTAGAGACGGCGCGGCAAACCCCATACGATCAGCATCGCGCCGAGCAGGCACGCGAACGCGATCGCATAGAGGCCGGGCGTCGCGCTGCCCGTCATCGTCTTTACCTTGCCGACCATGTACGGGCTGATGATGCCGCCGAACTGCCCCACCGAATTGATCAGCGCGATGCCGCTCGCCGCCGCGATGCCGGTGAGAAAGCGCGTCGGCAGAATCCAGAAGAGCCCGAGCGACGTGATGATGCCGGTTGCCGCGATCGTGAGGCCGATCACGAGCATCACGGTATTGCCCGGAAAGAAGCCGCACAGCACATAGCCGATGGTGCCCGCGAGCGCGCAGGCGCCGAGGTGCCAGCGCCGTTCGCCGGTGCGGTCCGAGTGTCTGCCGATCAGAATCATGCCGATGCCCGCGACCGCATAAGGCAGCATCGAAATCAGGCCGATTTTGAACGGATCGCTCGTGCCCGCCGTCTTGACGAGCTGCGGCATCCAGAAGACGAGACCGTAGATGCCCATTGCGAGGAACAGATAGATGAGCGCCATCACGAGCGTGACGGGCTCGCTGAACGCGGCCTTCAGCGAATGCACTTCGCCGACTTTCGGATCGCGCGCGAGTTGCGCCTTGAGCGCGCGCTTTTCGTCGGCATCGAGCCAATTCGCGTGATCGACGTCGTCATCGACGAAAGCGAGCACGACGAAGCCGAGCAGCACCGACGGAATGCCTTCGAGCAGAAAGAGCCATTGCCAGCCGGGCATGCCGTTGAGACCGTCGCAGAACTTCATGATCGCGCCCGACAGCGGACTGCCGATGATCCCGCACAGCGCGATCGACGCCATGAAGAACGAATTGATGCGCCCGCGCCGCGACGAAGGAAACCACTTCGTGAAGAAATACAGCGCGCCCGGCACGAAGCCCGCTTCGAGCGCGCCGATCAGAAAGCGCAGCACGTAGAACCAGGTTTCGGTATGGACGAACATCATGCACGCCGACGCGATGCCCCACGTGATCATGATGCGCGCAATCCAGCGCTTCGCCCCGACGCGATGCAGGACGATATTGCTCGGCACCTCGAACAGAAAATAGCCGACGAAGAACACGCTCGCGCCGAAGCCGTACATCGCGTCGGAGAAACCGAGTTCGCTCTGCATCTGCAGCTTCGCGAAGCTGATGTTGATGCGATCGAGATACGAGAACACGAAGCATGCGACGAAGAGCGGCACGAAACGCCAGAACACCTTGCGGTAAATCTGGGCGTCGTCGTGCGCGACGTCGCGCGGGGCGGCGATGGAATCCACGTTGTCTCCTTGTATTTTTCTGGATGCAGCGATGTCAGTAAGTGGCGCGTCCTCCGGACAGATCGAACACCGCGCCCGTCGTGAACGAGTTCTCGGAGGACGCCAGGAACGCGACCATAGACGCGATCTCCTTCACTTCGACGAAGCGCCCGCGCGGAATCTTCGACAACATGTAGTCGATGTGCTCCTGCTTCATCTGATCGAAGATCTTCGTGCGCGCGGCGGCCGGCGTCACGGCGTTCACCGCGATATCGAGTCCCGCCGTTTCCTTGCCGAGACTCTTCGTCAATGCGATCACGCCCGCCTTCGCCGCGCTGTAAGCCGATGCATTCGGGTTGCCTTCCTTGCCCGCGATCGACGCGATATTGACGATGCGTCCGTAGCCGCGCGCGATCATCGTCCTGACGATCGCCTGATTGACGTGGAACGCGGCGTTCAGATCGACGTCGATCACGCGCGACCATTCTTCCGGCGCGTAGTCTGCGACCGTCGCGTTCGCGCCCGCGATGCCCGCGCTGTGCACGAGAACGTCGATTTGCCCGAAGCCTTCCTGCGTGCGCGACGTCGCTTTGGCGACCGCATCGCGATCCGTCAGATCGACGAGCACGGTTTGCACGTCGCCCAGACGAGCGCGCGCCTCGGCCAACGCGCCTTCATCGCGATCCCACAGCGCGACGCGCGCGCCGCCTTCGAGCAGACGCTCCGCCACCGCGTAACCGATGCCCTGCGCGCCGCCCGTCACCACGGCCGCGCGCTTCGTGAAGTCGTAGCGGTTCATGCGTCGACCGTCCGTTGCCGTTGTTCGCCCAGTCCTTCGATGCCGAGGCGCATGGTCTGCCCCGCGCGCAGATAGACCGCTTCCGGCTTCTGTCCCATGCCGACGCCCGGCGGCGTGCCCGTCGAGATGACATCGCCCGGTTGCAGGCTCATGAAGCGCGAAAGATAAGACACGATTTCGGCGACCTTGAAGATCATCGTGGCGGTGTTGCCGTTCTGATAGCGCTTGCCGTCGACTTCGAGCCAGAGCGGCAGCTTGTGCGGATCGGGCACTTCGTCGGTGGTGACGAGCCACGGTCCGATCGGGCCAAACGTGTCGCAGCCCTTGCCCTTGTCCCAGGTGCCGCCGCGCTCGATCTGATACTCGCGCTCTGACACGTCGTTGATCACGCAATAGCCGGCGACGTGGCTCATCGCATCGGCTTCGTCGATGTACGCGCCGCCCTTGCCGATCACGACGCCGAGTTCCACTTCCCAATCGGTCTTCTTCGAGCCGCGCGGAATGCGCACGTCGTCGTTCGGGCCGACGACCGCCGACAGCCACTTGTTGAACACGACCGGCTCGGAAGGCACGGGCAGGTTCGATTCCGCCGCGTGATCGGCGTAGTTCAGCCCGATGCAGATGAACTTGCCGATGCGCCCGACGCACGGCCCGATACGCTCGGACGAAGGCACGAGCGGCAGCGTCGACGGATCGAGTTTCGCGAGGCGCGCGAGCGATTCGGGCAGGAGCGCGTCGCCGGCAATATCGCCGATCACGCCGGACAAATCGCGGATCGCGCCGCTGGAATCGAGAACGCCGGGTTTTTCCCGGCCGGGCGCGCCGTATCGAAGCAGCTTCATGAGTCGTTGTTTCCTTGACGGTTGAGCAGAAGCCCACAATGTAGATAAGCCGCACGCGCCTGAATAATGAAAGCTGCTGCCGAGGCGATAACTTTCCGTTATCTTCTCGTAGTCCCCTAGCCGCTCTCAGCCATGCTGCCGAATGCCGATTCCATCGCCGCGCGCCTGCGGCTCAAGCAACTGCGCCTCTTGATCGCGCTCGACGATCACGGCTCGCTGCACCGCGCCGCCGACGAAATGGCGCTCACCCAGCCGGGCGCGACGAAGTCGCTGCGCGAGATCGAAGCCACGTTGGGCGCGACGCTCTTCACGCGTTCGGCGCAAGGCATCCAGCCCAACGAGCTCGGGCGCTGCGTGATCCGCTACGCGCGCCTGATTCACATGGACGTCGCGCATTTGCGCGAGGAAATGGCGGGGATTCTGCAAGGCACGGGCGGGCGGCTCGCGATCGGCGCGATCACGGGCGCGGTGTCGGGCGTGCTCGTCGATGCCCTCGCGCGCCTGCGCGAACGCCAGCCGGCGCTGACCGTCGAAGTGGTCGAAGACACGAGCGCCCGGCTTCTGGCGCTGCTCGATCAGGGACGGCTGGATGTCGCGATCTGCCGGGCGAGCGTCGCGCGTCAGCCGGATCAATACCACTACGTCGAATTGCGCGATGAGCCGCTCGCGATCGTCGCGGGTGTCGCGCATGCGCTCGTCGATGCGCCGCGTGTCGAACTGAGCGAACTCGCGTCCAGCCGATGGATCGTCTATCCAGCCATCATGCCGATCCGCAGCGTCTACGAGCGCGAGTTCAAGGAAGCGGGACTGCCGCTGCCCTCGCATCCTGTCGAGACGGCATCGACCATCACGACCGTTCTGTTGCTGCAACGCGACCCCACGCTCGTCGCGATGATGCCGCTCGACATGGCGAGCTTTCTCGCCGAACACGGACTCGCGAGGCGGCTCGCAATCGCGGTGCGCTCGCGCACGGAGCCGTATGGCGTCGTGACGAGAAAAGGCGTGCCGTTGCCCGCGCCTGCACGGCTCATCATCGAGGAACTGACGCGCGAAAAAAACGCGGACGGGTGATGTGCCCGTCCGCGCGTTCCTGCCCGACTGCCTGATCGCTTACTGAACGAGTTCCGCGTTCAGCGTGATCTTCGCGTTGCCCGCGAAGAGCTTCGACACCGGACAGCCTTCCTTCGCGGCCTGCGCGGCCTTGTCGAACGCGGCTTTATCCGCGCCGGGAATCTTCGCCTTCAGATCGAGCTGGCACGCCGTGATCGTGAAGCCCTCGCCGTCCTTTTCCAGCGTGACCGTCGATTTCGTTTCGAGGCTTTCGGCCTTCATGCCGGCCATCTCCAGTTGCAGCGAGAGCGCCATCGTGAAGCAGCCCGCATGCGCTGCGCCGATCAGTTCTTCCGGATTCGTGCCCGGACCTTCCTCGAAGCGCGATTTGAAGCCATACGGCGCTTCGTTGAGCACGCCGGTTTGCGTCGAAATGAAACCCTTGCCGTCCTTGATGCCGCCGCTCCATTTTGCCGATGCTGTCTTTTGCACGAGAGTTCTCCAGAGATGAAGTGGAACTGCGATGACCGGCGCCGCGCGACGTCGGCGCACGTGTGATGCACGTCTTAATGAGCCGCATGCGCCGTGCCCGGCTTCGGCCGAGCGGTTATGTCGAGCGCGTCGTTGTTCATCGTAGCGGATCGCGCGTGCGGGCGCAGGGAGGCTGCGAACCGGCTTAGGCCGTTCGGGTTATACCGATTCGTATGGTCAAAAACAATCGATTCACTTAGCATCCTGTGACCCGCGAAATTCATCGAAAGGGCGTAAGGCGCACAACACATGGGTCCACCAACAGAACGCATTCCCGAAGACCGCACGCTTCCCGATCACGTCGATGTCGTCATCGTGGGCGGCGGAATCATCGGCATCAGCACCGCGCGTGCGCTCGTCGACAAAGGCCTGTCGGTCGCCGTATGCGAAAAGGGATACGTCGCGGGCGAGCAGTCGAGCCGCAACTGGGGCTGGTGCCGCGCGACGCATCGCGACTTGCGCGAGCTCGAACTGAGTCTCAGGAGCCTCGAGCTTTGGCGACGCATCGATGCCGAACTCGGCATCGACACAGGTTTTCGCGAATGCGGCATCCTCTACGCCGCCGACGATGCGAAAGCGCTCGCGGATCACGAAGCATGGCTCGCACGCGCCGTGGCGCTCGTGGGCCGCGACGCGCTCGATTCGCGCATCGTCTCGGCCGATGAAACCGGCACGTTGATGTCGGGCACCGCGCGACGCTTCGCGGGCGGCATCTACACACCGAGCGATGGCCGCGCCGAGCCGCAACGTGCCGTGCCCGCGATGGCCGCCGCGCTGCGCAAACGCGGCGTGAAAGTGCTGACGCCTTGCGCGGTGCGCGGCATCGAGACGAGCGGCGGCGCGATCAGCGGCGTCGTCACCGAGTACGGACGCATCGGGTGCGCGAGCGTGGTCGTCGCGGGTGGCGCGTGGACGCGCTATTTCGCCGGCAGCATCGGCGTCGATGTGCCGCAACTCATGGTGCGCTCGTCGGTGATGCGCACGTCGCCGCTGGAAGACGGCCCCGAAGTGAGCGCCTGCAATCAGGAGATGGGCTACCGTAAGCGTCTCGACGGCGGCTACACCATCGCCAATGCCTTTCATAGCTATCACGACATCACGCCGGACAGCTTTCGCCTTTTCGCCAGATTCCTGCCCGCGCTGAAAAGTCAGCTCGGCTCGATCAAGCTGGGACTGAACGCGCGCTTTTTCGAGGAACTGCGCCGGCCGCGCCGCTGGCCGCTCGATCGGCCGACGGTCTTCGAGACGCAGCGCACGCTCGATCCCGCACCCGTCGAGTCCTTCAACAAAGCCGCGCTCACGGAGTTCCGCAAGCTCTTTCCGGCGCTTGCCGGATTGCGCATCGAACAGGCGTGGGCCGGTTATGTCGACGTGACGCCCGATGCCGTGCCGGTCATTTCCGGCGTGGATGAGCGGCCCGGCCTCTTCATCGCGACGGGTTTCTCGGGGCACGGCTTCGGTATCGGGCCGGCTGCGGGCAAGCTGATGGCGGACCTCGTCGCGAACGACGCACCGCTCGTCGATCCGCGCGCGTTTCGCCTGTCACGGTTCTCCGACGGCAGCAAGATCGAGATCGACGGCGGCTTCTGATCGGTCGCACATGCGCGCGCCGCCCGTCGGCACGCGCTAACATACCGGTTTTGCTTGAGGCTTACATGGCATCCACGTCTGTTCTTTATATCGACGTCTGGTCCGACTTCGTGTGTCCGTTCTGCTATCTCGAGACGCCCGTGCTCGATCAGTTCCGCAACGCGTACGGCGATGCGGTTGAGATTCGGTGGCACGCGTTCGAGTTGCGCCCCGAACCCACGCCGCTGGTCGATCCCAACGACGAAAAGCTCGTCGAAATCTGGGAAAACTCGGTCCGCCCGCTCGCTGAAGAACGCGGCGTGTTGATGCGCATGCCGCCGGTCACGCCGCGCAGCCGCAAGGCCTTCGAGACGGCCATGTTCGCGCGCGAATCGGGCCGCTACGATGTCGTGCATCGGGCGATCTTCAAGGCGTATTTCGAGGAAGGCATCGACATCGGCGATACGGACTCGCTGCTCGATATCGCGGCGACCTGCGGCGTCGATCCCGAATTGCTCGAAGAGGCGCTCGATGACGGCACCTACACCGATCTCGTGATCGAAGACGAAGATTTCGCGAAGAAGCTGGGCGTGGGCGGCGTGCCGTTTGCGGTGCTGTCGCGCGATCCCGCGCCCGGTCAGGAAGCGCCGCCGCCGATCGCGCTGCGTGGCGCCGCGCCGATCGAGCATTTCGAGGCAGCCGTCGGGCGACTTTTTCCGGACGGTTTTCCGGGCGTTTGAACCGGCTCGGAACCGGCCGTAGCGCGATTCTAGCTGTGCTCGGCCATGAACGATTTCAACGCGATACGCTGCGACGGCTCCAGCGATTCGAATTCGAGCCCGTAAGCCGCACTGCCATCGACCGGATCGATCGAGCCGACGTGGCGCACGATCGCGATGGTGTCGATCTTTACATCGACGCCATCGGTCTTGAACTGAAACGCGAGTTGCAGACGATCGCCCACGTGCGCGGCCGGATTCGCGACGGTCAACGACATCCCGTAAGGGCTGATGTCGCTGACACGGCCCAGTTGCCGGCCGGTTTGCGGCTCGCCATCGGCGACGAAGTGCGCGGCGAGCCGCGTCGGCATACGCGCGAACTTGCGCGTGCGCAGCCTGCGGATCGCGCCCGGCGCCGACAGTACCGCGTAGTTGAACGGCTCGCGACAGGTGGCATCAACGGTACAGGCGAAGCGGAACACGCCCCGCCCCGTAAGCGCGACCAGATCGACCTGCTCGCCGAGCGTCAGATCGAGCGGATCGAATCCCGCCATCAACGGTTGCGTCACGAATAGCGAGCGCTCTCCGTTGCGGCGCGGCGTCGAGAAACCGATCACCCGGCTTGCATACATCGCGGAGCCCGTGCCGCCGGTGCCACGCAAGCCGACCCGCGCGCCGATGGTAAGACCGATGTCCTCCAGCGTCAGCGGCCCGTCCGCGGCGGCATCCGCGTCGGCCGCGCTCGGCGCAGGCTCCCGCATCGCACGGTGCGGCTCGAAATGCCGGAACATGAATTCGAGCGACATGGCATCGGGCACGACGGCGCCCGCGTCGAAGAGCAACGCGCCATCGGCGGCGACGATCGGCCACTCCAGACGGGCGTTAAGCGGAATCTCGGAAGCTTGGAGGCGAACCAGCAACTGGCGCGCGTCTTCGACGGTTTCTTCGGTCATCTCATCGGACGATTCTTAAGTATTTCCCGCAATCGTCATGCTTGCCGGGTTCGCCGTCAAGTGCTGAATGGCAACTTTTACGTTAGCGCACTTATATTTTTGACGCGACGTGGACTTCCTACCGCCCAGCGACGCGTCAGGTTTATGCGCATAAAAGTTTTTATGAGATAACGCTTTTAGCGAACTGCACTCTCCGATCAGAGCGCGCGCGCCGAAAACGTGTCGCACTGGCCGACATCGCCCGACGACATGCCGCGCCGCAGCCAGCGCTGACGTTGCTCGCTCGTGCCGTGCGTAAATGCCTCGGGCACGACACGCCCTTGCGACTGCTGTTGCAGACGGTCATCGCCGATCGCGGCCGCCGCGTTCAGCCCCTGCTCGAAATCGCCCGGTTCGATCAGCTTCGCGTTGTCGCGTTGCGCGACGGCGGCCCAGACGCCCGCGAGGCAGTCTGCCTGCAACTCGACGCGCACCGACAGCGCATTCGCCTGTTCGCGCGTCATCCGCGAACGCGCCTGATCGACCTTGCCCATGATGCCGAGCACGTTCTGCACGTGATGCCCGACTTCATGCGCGATCACATAGGCCTGCGCGAAGTCGCCGCTCGCGCCGAAGCGATCGCGCAACTCGCGATAGAACGACAGATCGATATACACCTTGCGATCGCCGGGACAGTAGAACGGCCCCATCGCCGTCTGTCCCGTGCCGCACGCGGTCTGCGTGGCGCCCGAGAACATGACGAGCTTCGGCGTCGGATAGTCCTGATTGAACTGCGCCCGGAAGATGTGCTGCCACGTCTGTTCCGTATTGCCGAGCACGCGGCGCACGAACACGGCGCCGGGGTCGGTTGCGGGTTGCGCGTTGCGCGGCGCGGCCTGCTGCTGCGGCGCGCTGCCTTGCAACACCTGCGCGCCGTTGATGATCGTCATCGGATTGATGCCGAAGAAATACGAGGCCGCGAGCGCCACGATGATCGTCCCGATACCGAGCGACCCGCCGCCGACCCGAAAGCCGCCTCCACCGCGCCGGTCTTCCACGTTCTGACTTTCTGGCTGGTCGTCGAGGCGCATGATCCTTCTCCTTCTACCCGCGCGGTGCGCGTGGTCAAAAACATTATGGTACCCGCGCCCATCGCACGTCTCGTGCCATTACAACGTAAAAGATCTTTCCCGGCGGTTCATCGCGCGGATGCAATCAGTGCGGTCGATTGTCGCGAAAGCGTATGCGCGCTCTTGCCGCACCGCATCATCCGGGCATCTCAAAATTGCCAATGAATCAACCTCGTAGCGCCGCCAAACCCTTGCCAATGCGGCATTTGCGCGCAATGCAGATTCACTGACGCAGCGCAACACTTTCTCGAAATGACGCTAAGCTCCGCCCCGTTACACGTCTGGGTGTGAATTTCAAGGCACAAGTCATCATGCATTCGACTCCCGAAGCACTCGATCTGGCGCGGATCCAGTTCGCGTTCACCGTCTCGTTCCACATCATCTTTCCAGCGCTTTCCATCGGGCTCGCGAGCTTTATCGCGGTGCTCGAAGGCGCCTGGCTCAAAACCGGCAAGCCGGTCTACAAGGAGTTGTGTCTCTTCTGGTCGAAAGTCTTTGCTGTCGCGTTCGGCATGGGCGTCGTGTCGGGCGTCGTCATGGCGTACGAATTCGGCACCAACTGGGGCGGCTTTTCGAGTTTCGCCGGTCCCATCACCGGGCCGCTGCTCACGTACGAAGTGATGACCGCGTTCTTCCTCGAAGCGGGCTTCCTCGGCATCATGCTGTTCGGCTGGAACAAGGTCGGTCCGAAGGCGCACTTCGGCGCGACGCTGATGGTCGCCATCGGCACGATCATCTCGACGTTCTGGATTCTCGCGTCCAACAGCTGGATGCAGACGCCGCAGGGCTTTCGCATCGAAGGCGATCATGTCGTGCCGGTGGACTGGTGGGCGATCATTTTCAACCCGTCGTTTCCGTACCGGCTCGCGCATATGGCGATCGCGGCGTTCATCGTCGCGGCGCTCGTCGTCGCCGCGACCGGCGCGTGGCATCTGCTGAAAGGCCGGCGCGATCCGGCCATCAAGAAGATGTTTTCGATGTCGCTCTGGCTGCTGCTCGCCTTGACGCCGATTCAGGCGCTCGTCGGCGATGCGCACGGCCTGAACACGCGCGAGCATCAACCGGCGAAGATCGCGGCGATCGAAGGCATCTGGGAAACCGAGAAAGGCGGCACCGCGCTCAATCTCTTCGGCATTCCCGACATGGAAGCCGAAACTACTAAGTACGCCGTATCGATTCCGCATCTCGGCAGCCTGATCCTCACGCATAGCTGGGACGGCGAAATCCGCGGCCTGAAGGAATTTCCGAAGGAAGATCGCCCGAACTCGACGCTCGTCTTCTGGAGCTTTCGCGTAATGGCGGGTCTCGGCGTGCTGATGATCGTGATGTCGATCGCCGCGTGGTGGCTGCATCGCAAGCGCAGGCTGTTCGATGCGCGCTGGTTTCATCGCTTTGCACTGGCGATGGGCCCGACCGGATTCATCACGCTGCTCGCGGGCTGGGTCACGACCGAAGCCGGGCGTCAGCCGTGGGTTGTGTACGGCGTGATGCGCACGGCCGATGCCGTATCGCTCGTCACCGCGCAGCAAGTCGGCGTGTCGCTGCTCGCGTTCGTGATCGTCTACACGATCGTGTTCGGCACCGGCATCTACTACTTGCTGAAACTTCTGCGTCACGGTCCCGCGTTGCCGGGCTCGCCCGCGCAACCGTCCGACGGCAGCGCGCGAGCTCCGCTCAGCCTGCCGCAACAGTCCATCGAGGGAGCATAAGAATATGGACCTCACACTCGCCTGGGCCGCGATCATCGCGTTGGGCCTGTTCCTCTACGTCGTGCTCGACGGCTTCGACCTCGGCATCGGCATCCTCTTTCCGTTCTTTCCCGACCAGCATGATCGCGACGTGATGATGAACACCGTCGCGCCCGTCTGGGACGGCAACGAGACGTGGCTCGTGCTCGGCGGCGCGGGACTCTTCGCCGCCTTCCCGATGGTCTACTCGACCGTGCTTTCCGCGCTCTATCTGCCGCTCGTGCTGATGCTCGTGTGCCTGATCTTCCGAGGCGTGTCGTTCGAGATCCGCACGAAGGCGCAGCGCACGAAGCCGATGTGGGACCTCGCGTTCATCGGCGGATCGGCGGGCGCGACGTTCTTCCAGGGCGTGGCGCTCGGCGCGTTCCTCGGCGGCATTCCCGTCGCCGATGGCCGTTTCGCCGGCGATCCTTTCGGCTGGTTCTCGCCCTTCTCGATCTTCACGGGCGGCGCGCTCGTCGTCACCTATGCGCTGCTCGGCGCGTGCTGGCTGATCGCGAAGACCGAAGGCGATCTGCAGCGGCGGATGTATCGCGTGGTATGGCCGCTGACCGTTCTGCAGCTCGCGACGATCGCGGTGGTCAGCATCTGGACGCCGCTGCAGGATGCGGGCATCGCGTCGCGCTGGTTCGATTCGCCGCTGTTCTATCGCCTGCTGCCGGTGCCGATGCTCGTCGCGGCATGCGCGTGGGCGATGCGCCGCTCGATTCAGTCGCGTCACGAGAAACGTCCGTTCGCGATGGCGCTCGGCTTCGTGCTGCTCGGCTACGCGGGACTCGTCGCGAGCATTTCACCGCACGAGATTTTCCCCGGCGTGTCGCTCTGGGACGCGGCCTCGCCCCGTTCGAGCCAGCTCTTCACGATCGTCGGCGCGGCGGTGATTCTGCCTGTGATCGTCGCTTATACGACGTTCGGCTATTGGGTCTTCAGAGGAAAGGTGCGTCATGGCGAACATCACTACCACTGAGCGCGCGCGGAAGATTTTCTGGTTCGTCGCGTTGTGGATGGCGGGCGTCGGCGGCACGATGCTGCTCGCGCTGCCGTTCAAGTTGCTGATCAGGGCGGGCGCCGCGATTCATTGACGCGCAACGCCCGCGCGCTCAGAACCACGCCGCCGCGATCAGCCCGCTCACGATTCCGAACACGACCACCGCGACCGCCACGAAGGCCAGCACGCGCGGCGCGAACGAGCGCGCGAGCATCGCGAGCGACGGCACGCTGATGGGCGGCAGCGTCATCAGGAGCGCACCGGCCGGGCCCGTCGCCATGCCGAGCGACAGCATCGCCTGAATGATGGGTACCTCGCCCGCGGTCGGAATCACGAAGAGCGTGCCCGCGACCGCGAACACGACGATCCACAGCAGGCCGTTGCCGATATCCGGCCCGATATGCGGAAAGAGCCACGCGCGCGCGGCGCCGAGCAGCAGCACGAGCACGATGTACTCCGGCACGAGCCGCAACGTCATGCGGCCGAGGATCTTGATCCAGCGCGAAAACGCGGTGCCGGGTTCGTCGTCTTCGATCAGTTTCGCGAGCGTCTGACGCGACGCCGCCGCCTGCGCCGGCGTGACCATGCGATTCACCGCGTAGCCCAGGCCGAACACCATCAGAACGCCGAGCACGAGGCGCAGACCGGTCCATTGCCAGCCGAGCACGAAGCCCATGAAAACCAGCGCGGCCGGATTGAGCACCGTGTTGCCGAGCCAGAACGCCACGGCCGAACCCGGCGCCGCTTCACGCGCACGCAAGCCCGCGACGACCGGCGCCGCGCAGCACGTGCACATCATCCCCGGCAAGGACATCAGGCCGCCATTCACGACGCTGCCGAAGTTGTGCTCGCCGAGCGCGCGCGCGACCCAGCGCGGCGGAATCAGCGCCTGCACGGCGGAGCCGAGCAGAAGGCCGAGCACCATCGCCTGCCAGATTGCCTTGCCATAGGCGATCGCGTAATCGAGCGCGGCTTGCCACGAAGGCTCCGGCGCGCTGGCGGCCGTGCCCATCAGAATGGACTTGCCGATCGAATGCTGGCTCGCCGCGACGAACGCGCGGTTGTAGTACGGAAACCATTTCACGTAGAAGAGGCCAACGACGGCGATCAGCAAAAACACCATCCAGCCGAGGGCGACGCGCGGTTGTCGGAGCGTGGTCATAACTTTTTTGTTTCGTGGGGTGAAAATCGGTCAGCCGAGAGCGGGCATCGTCTCGGCAAGCTGTGCGAGCAGGGCTTTCGCCTGATCGATGCTGTCGGCGTCGTTCGGACGAAACAGCACGTGCGCCGCGTGCGGCAATTCAGTATAGAGCGCCTGATTGCTGCGCCGGTAGGCAGGATCGTAATGATGGTCGATCAGTTCTGCAAAGAGCGCGGCGCGCGCGTTCTCATCGATCAGCCGATGCCAGTGCGCCACGCGCTCGCGACTATGCAGCGCGACGAGCTTCGATAACTGCGCCTTGAAGAACGCGGGATCGTCGAAGAGATGCCCGTAGTCCTGCAACAGAAATGCGATGCGGTCTTCGCGGCGCGCTTCCACCTGCACGCACGACGCGATATGCAGATTGGCGAGCACGGCATCGGGCATCGTGATCGCGCCGATGCGCCGCCCTTCCGCCTCGACGAACACCGGCTTCGCCGGATCGAAACCGGAAAGCGCCTGCACGAGCGCAGAATCGAATGCTTTTTGCGATGGCTGCGGACACCCCGGCAGCGCGCCGAGCAGCGATCCGCGATGCGCCGCGAGCGCTTCCAGATCGAGCGTCTGCGCGCCCGCCGCGTCGAGCGCTTTCAGAAACCGCGTCTTGCCGCTGCCCGTATGCCCGATCAGCGCGATATAACGAAAACGTCCCGGCAGCGCGACGAGCCGCTCGATCACGTCGCGCCGGTAGCTTTTGTAGCCGCCGTCGAGTTGCCGCGCCTGCCAGCCGATCATGTTGAACCACGTCGTCATCGAGCCCGAGCGTTTTCCGCCGCGCCAGCAATAGATGAGCGGCCGCCAGTTGCGCGGCTTGCCGGCGAAGATCGTGTCGAGATGCATCGCGATGTTGCGCGCGACCATCGCCGCGCCGACGCGCGTCGCCTCGAACGGCGACACCTGCTTGTACATCGTCCCGACGATCACGCGCTCCTCGTTGCTGAGCACGGGCGCGTTGATCGCGCCGGGAATGCGGTCCTCGGCGAATTCGAGCGGCGTGCGGACGTCGACGATTTCGTCGAAATCGCTCAGACGATCGATGGGAACGAGCAGGTTTTTCACGGGTTGCGGCGCGGACTGGCTGAATCAAGCGAAAAATTATCGCATGCGCACGGATTTCGGCCTCGCGGCGCATTTTGGAGCGCGGCGCGCCGCGCGCGAAGCGGCTAAAGTGCATCAATCGATCCATCCGGGGGAAGCGATGAGCTATCACGAGACGATCGGCGCGCGCCGTTACCGCTTCGACGATCTGAAGACGCTGCTCGCGCGCGCGAGCCCGCGCCGCTCCGGCGACGAGCTCGCGGGCATCGCGGCGGCGACGGAGGAAGAGCGCGTCGCCGCAAAAATGGCGCTCGCGCAGGTGCCGCTCGCCGCGTTTCTCGACGAGCCGCTGATTCCCTACGAGGACGACGAAGTCACGCGCCTCATCATCGATACGCATTCGCGCGAGGCCTTTGCGCCGATCGCGCATCTGACGGTCGGCGAATTCCGCGAGTGGCTGCTCGCCGACAGCACCGATACCGCCGTGCTCGAAAGCATCACGATGGGCGTCACGCCCGAAATGGCCGCGGCCGTTTCCAAGCTGATGCGCAACCAGGATCTGATTCTCGCCGCGCGCAAGCGTCCGGTCGTCACTCGGTTTCGCACGACCATCGGCTTGCCCGGGCATCTGTCGGTGCGTCTGCAGCCGAATCATCCGACCGACGATCCGAAGGGCATTGCCGCATCCATGCTCGACGGCCTCTTTTACGGCTGCGGCGATGCCGTCATCGGCGTGAATCCCGCCTCCGATTCGCCCGCCGCCATCGGCAAGCTGCTCGCGATGATGGACGACTTTCGCCAGCGCTACGATGTGCCGATGCAGTCGTGCATCCTCACGCACGTCACGAACACGCTCGTGGCGATCGAACAAGGCGCGCCTGTCGATCTCGTGTTCCAGTCGGTCGCGGGCACCGAGCGGGCGAACGCGAGCTTCGGCGTGTCGCTTGCGCTGCTGGAGGAAGCGCACGACGCGGCGTTGTCGCTTGAGCGCGGCACCGTCGGCGATAACGTCATGTACTTCGAGACGGGGCAAGGCAGCGCGCTCTCGGCGAACGCGCATCATGGCGTCGATCAGCAGACGTGCGAAGCGCGCGCATACGCGGTCGCGCGGCGCTTCAGGCCGCTTTTGACGAACACGGTGGTCGGCTTCATCGGTCCGGAATATCTTTACGATGGCCGGCAGATCATTCGCGCGGGACTCGAAGATCACTTCTGCGGCAAGCTGCTCGGCGTGCCGATGGGCTGCGACGTCTGCTACACCAACCACGCCGAAGCCGATCAGGACGACATGGACACGCTTCTCACGCTGCTCGGCGTGGCGAATGTCAACTTCATCATGGGCGTACCGGGCGCGGACGATGTCATGCTCAATTATCAGAGCACGTCGTTTCATGACGCGCTCTATATCCGCCGCGTGCTGAATCTGAAGCGCGCGCCGGAGTTCGAAGCGTGGCTCGCGAAGATGCGCGTCACCGACGATCAGGGCTCGCTGCTCTCGGGCTCCTCACAACCTTTGCTCGAGTGGATCGACTCATGACGAACGCCGATGTCTGGGAGACGCTGCGGCGCTTCACCAACGCGCGCATCGCGCTCGGCCGCGCGGGCAGCAGCCTGCCGACCGCGCCCCTGCTCGCGTTCGAACTCGCGCATGCCCAGGCGCGCGACGCGGTGCATCAGCCGCTCGATACCGCCGCGCTCGGGGAGGCACTGCGCGCCGCCGGATTCGACACGCTCGACGTGCAAAGCGCCGCGCCGGATCGGGATCACTATCTGCGCCGCCCGGATCTCGGACGAGTGCTCGACGATGCGAGCGTTGCGCGCCTGACCGCGCAAGCTGCCGCGACCGGCGATGCGCCCGAACTCGTTTTCGTCGCCGCCGATGGCTTGTCGGCTTTTGCCGCGCAACGTCACGTTGCACCCTTGCTCGCGCATCTGCGCGGGAATCTCGACGGCTGGAAGGTGGCGCCCGTCGTGATCGCGACGCAGGCGCGCGTTGCGCTGGGCGATCGCATCGGTGAGCTTTTACGGGCGACGATCGTCGTCGTGATGATCGGCGAGCGGCCGGGGCTCAGTTCGCCCGACAGCCTCGGGCTCTATGTGACCTATGCGCCGCGCGCTGGCCGTCATGATGCGGAGCGCAACTGTATCTCGAACGTGAGGCCGGAAGGGCTCGATTATGCGAATGCGGCGTTCAAGCTGATGTGGTTGCTGAATGAAGCGCGCAGGGTGAAGGTCACTGGCGTTGGTCTTAAGGATCGTAGTGGGGCGTTGCCTGCGGCGGATTATGGAGTGCTTGGAGGGTAGGGTTTTTTTCGCCGGATCCCGGTTTCGCGGTGGTCTATTAGCTCTGCCCCTGTGCGGGGCGGCAGTCACTTTCTTTGCTGCTGCAAAGAAAGTAACCAAAGAAAGCAGCTCGTCGAGGCCCACGGTCACACGCAGTTTGGCCATGCTTGCCAGCCCACGGTGGCACTCGCCTAAGTGTCGCCCTCGAAGGACTTACCGGGCTTGGCTCGCGCACGGTCTGACACGCTAGATGTTTTAGCGCGCTGGCTCAGCGCCAAATAGCTTCGGCACAGCGCTACGCGCTGCCGTTGGGTATATGAGGGAAACCATCGAAGAAGAAGCACGCGCACACCCGATTGACCCATCGGCCGCGAAGCGGGCCGGAGCTATTTGGTGCTGAACCAGCGCGCTCAAGGTTATGGCTCGTCAGACCGTGCGCGGTCCAAGCTCTTGTCTGCTTGTGAGGGCACTCGCTACTGCCGGGCCATTCAGCCAATCGCCTGTGCCGCGGCCGGCGTGAAGTGCTTAGGCTGGGGAGAGCTGCTTTCTTTGGTTACTTTCTTTGCAGCAGCAAAGAAAGTGACTGCCGCCCCGCATAGGGGCAGTGCTAATAGACCGACGCGAAATCGGGATCCGGCGAAACGAACCCCCACCATCTCCAGCACGCACGCTAAACCCGTAATCAAACCCGCAACTTGCGATACAACGTCGTACGCGATATGCCGAGAGCCCGCGCCGTCGCCGACACATTACCCCCATGCGCCTTAAGCGCCGCAGCCACGGCGCTAGCTTCGATATCCACAAGCCGCGCACCGCCAGCAGGCAGCGATACATCGTCGATCTGAACCCGTTCCCCGAACTCATCGAGAAAATCATGCGGCAGATGCTCGACGCCGATCCGCGTGTCGTGATCGTCGAGCATGGCCGACGCGGTGCGCAGCACATTGCTCAACTGCCGAAAGTTGCCCGGCCACGGATGACGCGCGAAGAGTGCGAGCACATCGTCATCGATGCCAACGATGCGTCCCGCAAACCGCTCCTGACGCAGCATCTTGTCGACGACCTCACGCAGGTCCGTGCGCTCGGCGAGCGGCGGCAGCGTCACCGAAAGGCCATTGATGCGGTAATACAGATCCTCGCGAAACGTCCCTTGCGCGACGCACTCCCGCAGCTTGCGATTGCTCGCGCAAACAAGCGTGAAATCGACCGGCACCGCGCGCGCCGCGCCGAGCGGCTCGACGACGCGCTCCTGCAACACACGCAGCAGACGGCTTTGCATCGCGAGCGGCATATCGCCGATTTCATCGAGGAAGAGCGTGCCGCCATTCGCCTGCATGATCTTGCCGGTCGCGCCGCGCTTCGATGCGCCCGTGAACGCGCCCTGCGCATAGCCGAAGAGTTCCGATTCGATCAGCGTCTCCGGCAACGACGCACAGTTCACCGCGACGAACGGCCCCGCGCGACGCGGCGAATCGCTGTGAATCGCGCGCGCGAGCATCTCCTTGCCCGCGCCCGTTTCCCCGCCGATCAGAATGGCGATGTTCTTGCCGATGACCTTGCGCACGCGCGCGACGATGTCGTTCATCTGCGCATCGCCGGTGCAGAGATCGGCGAGGCTCGATCCGGCTTGCTCGCGCACGGCGATCGCGGTCGACGGGTGCGCCACATTCGACGCCGGACGCGCATGAAATTCGACGCTCGCGAACACCACGACGCCGCTGTGCAGTTCGAGCCGGCACGGTGCTTCACCCGCGCACGCGATGAGCGCGTCGGCACGCTCGCCGAACAGCGCTTCGAGCGTCTGCGAACGCAGACGCCCCAGTTCGAGCCCAAGCTGGAATTGCGCGCTGCGGTTCGCGCACAAGAGGCGGCCGTCGAGATCGAATACGGCGAGGCCTTCCATCAACGTGCCGATGAATTCGGGCCGGCTATGAAAACGGATGCGCAGCCCGTCGCCGAACGCGCTCGCGATCAGGCGGTTCTCGATCATCTGACCGGACATCTTCACGAGCGCCATCGTGTGCTGGTGATAGCCGCGGCGGTCGCCGGTGACATCGAGCACGCCGGAGAGATTGCCGTGCGGATCGAGGATCGGCACGCTCGAACACGAGAGGAAATGATTGGCGCGCAAGTAGTGCTGGTCGCCATGCACGGTGACGGCGGTGCGCTCGGCGATCGTCGTGCCGATCGCGTTGGTGCCCTGATGCGCTTCGCTCCACAACGCGCCCGCCCGCAGCGCGACTTTTTCGGCGCGGGCGAGGAAATCGTCGTCGCCGAGCGAATGGAGGATGAGACCACTCGCGTCGGTCAGCGCGATCATGCTGTGCGTGTTGGCGATCTGCGCGTACAGCGTTTCCATCACCGGCAGCGCGTGCGCGAAAAGCGCGCGGCTTTCTCCGAGCTTGACGGCGAGTTCCGCGCCCGACAGCACGGCGTAATCCGGGCGCATCGTTTCGAACAGGCCGAACGTGGCCGATCGCTCGTGCGAATGACGGATGACGTCGTGTTGCGCAGGCTGCAAGGCCGCGCCGATGGCATGCTGCATCGCCTCCTCCTTTTCGATTCACTGTCGCCAGCGTGTCTTCTCGCGGCAATGTAACACTGTCGCGGCGCGGGGGTCGATCCGAGGAAGCACGCGGGTCGACCCCGCGGCGTTTCCCGGCACTACAGCACGAGCGAGCCTGCCGTGATCGCGATGACGAGGAACACGACGAACAGGATCAGGAAGATGAAGAAGCAGATCTTGGCGATGCCCGCCGCACCGGATGACACGCGGGTAAAGCCGAAGAGGCCGGCAACGACGGAAATGATCGCGAACAGAATGGCAAGCTTGAGCATGGCGGGTCCGGTTTTTGTTGAGCTGACCTGTGCCTGCAAGGCGCGTGCCGCGCCGATCAAAGGTGACGGCTAGACTAGACCGTTAGTTGCGAACTAAGCGTAAGAAAAACGGGCAGCGAACTGCCCGCTTCCGAAAGCGTCTTAACGCCCCCGATTGTCGGCGGCTGCCGTGACAGTCGCGCGTGCCGCAGCAGGCACGGCCGCCGGTGAAGGTTGACGCGTGCCGAGCCAGGTCGAAACCCGCCGATGCGCATGCGGCACCGCGAGCAGCGCGCCGATCGCGATGGCATCGGCGGCAAGCCCGGCGGGTACGTTGACAAGGCCGTCGGTCAGCGTGAACAGGATCGAATCGACGACGAGCGAAATCACCGTGCCCGCCACAAACGACACCATGCCGTCACGTCCCAGCGCACCGACCCACGGCAGCCGTTGCGCCACGGCCTTGACGACCCCGTAGCGCGCCAGATTTGCGGCGATCCACGCGATGGCGAGGAAATTGATCACGCGCGGTCCAGCCAGATCGCGCTTGAAGGCACTATCCAGAACAGGCGGCAGCACGAGCAGCTTGTAGTACGCCATGCCCGCGATCAACGCGACCGCGCCCGCGCTCACGATCCAGCCGAAGCGGTTCGCGCTGACTCGCTGATAAACCGGCTGGCAGCGCGCCAGCACGCCGAGCACGAACATCAACTGCCACGCGGCGGGATTGAAGTCCCAGAGGTTGTCATCGACGGAGGGCATGAATTCGCCGATCTCCGACGCAAACGCCCACAGCGCCAGGCTCAGGCCGAGCAGCAGCCAGGGCTTGCTGCGCGCAAGCGGCAGCATGATCGGTACGGCGAGCGCGAACAGCGCGTACATCGGCAGGACGGCGGCAAGATACGGCTGGCGTTCGAAGGTGAGAATCTGCGTGATCGACGAAAGCGGCTGCGACGTCATACTGTCGAGGTCATGCAGCGCGAGATTCGGCGCATGACCAAAAAAGGGCCGCAGCAGGAAGGATGCCGCGAGCATCAGCGCAGCGGTGACGAGGAACGCGCGATAAAGCTCGAACGCGCGTTTGAGAAAGCGCACTCGCGCCGCGCTTTCGGAGCGGCGTGCCGCGAGCGACACATACGCCGTCGCCGTGGCGAAGCCGCCGAGGAACACGAAGACTTCGGCGGCATCGTTCAGCGCAAACGAATGAAGCGTGAAGCGCGACACCATGCTGCCGCCGATATGATCGACGACGATGATAAGCAGCACCAGTCCCCGGAAGAAGTCCAGCTCGACGAGACGTTGTGATTTTCCCTGCATGCGGATTCGGTTCGGTGTCCTGTGGCGACAGGAGGTTGGACGGCGGCCACGGACGCGCGGCACGAAAGCATAGGAGTTTACCCGTAATGCGGCAGCGCATCATCAGATCAAGCGCAAATAAACGTTTAATTTCCGGTATTTGTGACCGATATGCCGACGCCGTCTACGCGATGCGCAGCATGTGCCCATCCGCGGATTCGATTCGCATGAAGTTTTCAAGTTCCTTTCATTATCCACGGCGATCAGGCTAATATCTCGCCCTCTCCTGTCGAATCATTCCCGGACCATGGACTATCTCGTCGCCCTCATCACCGATCCCGCCGCCTGGGCCGCGCTCGCAACACTCGTCGTCATGGAAGTCGTGCTCGGCATCGACAACCTGATCTTCATTTCCATCCTGACCAACAAGCTGCTCCCGGCGCACCGGGAGCGCACGCAGCGCATCGGCATCGCGCTCGCGCTCATCATGCGGCTCGGCCTGCTCGGCACGGTCGCGCTGATCGTGCGCCTCACGACGCCCATCTTCGAAGCTTTCGGCCACGGCTTTTCTTGGCGCGATCTGATCCTGATCGCGGGCGGCGTGTTTCTCGTGTGGAAGGCGACGACCGAAATCCGCCATCACGTCACGCACGACGCCGACGGCTCTGCCGGCGCCGAATCAGGCAAGTCGCTGACGCCGCTCTCGGCGATCGGACAGATCCTGCTGCTCGACCTCGTGTTTTCCATCGACAGCATCGTGACGGCGGTCGGCATGACCGAGCACATTCCGATCATGTTCGTCGCGGTGATCGCCGCCGTGACCGTGATGCTGTTTGCCGCAGGTCCGCTGTCGCGCTTCATCGAGCGCAATCCGACGATCGTGATGCTCGCGCTCGGCTTCCTGCTCGTGATCGGGATGACGCTGATCGCCGAAGGATTCGGCACGCATGTGCCGAAGGGCTACATTTACGCGGCGATGGCGTTCTCGGCGCTGGTCGAGGGGCTGAACATGCTGGCGCGGCGCGCGAAGGGGCGAAAGGCAAGCGCGGCAGGTGTTTCTGGCAAGCACTGAGCGGCAATGAAGACCGTTCGACGCGTGGCTTTTTTACGCGTCGAACGGTCGCTCATGCGTCACGACCTCGATCCTTGAACAACCCATGATTCACGTACGGCTTGCTCAAGGCTCGGCGATAGTGAACCAGAAGTCGAACTTGTCGAAATTGCCCAGCATGTCCTTGAACTTCGCTTTGTCTCCGTCGATGGTCACGTCGCCGCTGTCCGTGAGATTGCCCAGCTTGAGTTTGCCGAGCGCGATGTCATCCAGTGTCGAGCGATTCAGCGTGACGGTGCCATCCACTTTATCCAGTTGCTTGTCCTTGCTGTAATTCATTACGCCGTTCTTTACCGTCAGGACATACTGCGCCTTGATGTCCGGGAATTTCAGGTTGTACACGTAAGACTTGTCACCGACTCTCGGTCCGTTCAGATGAATGGCGAGAAAGTCGAGGAACATATCCGTGGTCATGCCACGGATGATGTCGGGGGAACTGGTATTGGGCGTCGCCATTTTCTTGACGCCGCCACGCAGTTCCTGCGCCCCGGACAAATAGAAATTGCGCGCCGGACCCGATTCCGCCTGATAACCCAATTGCTCCAGCGCGTCCGCTTCGATATTGCGTGCCGCCTGATTCTTCGGCTGCGCGAACACCACTTTGTTCGCCACCGTCGCCGCCCACCGGTAGTCGCCTTTGGCATATGCCGCCCTGGCCGTCGCAATCATTTTGTCCGCACCGACCATCTCGACATATCGCTTCGCCTCTTCGACAGGCGGTAACGGATTGAAGTCGGCCGGATTGCCGTCCCAGAATCCCAGATAAAGCTGATACGTAGCGCGTACGTTGTGTTTCAGATCGCCATAGTAGCCGCGGTTATAAAACTCTTTCGCCAGACTATCCGGCAACACGAACTGCTCGGCGATCTCGTTCATCGTCAGGCCTTGATTGGCCATGCGCAGCGTTTGATCGTTGATGTATTTGTACAGGTCGCGTTGCTTTTCCAGATGTTCGACAACGCGGCCGTTACCCCATTGCGGCCAATGATGACTGCCGAATGAAACCGTCGCGTCGCCGCCCCATAAGTCGATTGTCTGATCCAGCGTACTCGACCATTTCTGTGCGCTGCGCACCTTTGCGCCGCGCAAGGTCAGGATGTTGTGGAGCGTGTGATTCGCATCCTCGGCGAGACAGATCGCCTTGAATTGCGGGAAGTAGAACAACATCTCGGCCGGCGCTTCGGTGCCGGGCGCCATCTGGAAGACGACATCGATGCCGTCGACCGTCAGCTTTTCACCTGTCTTGTCGATAATCTTGGTCGGCTCGAACAGGGTAATCGTGCCGGCCGCCGTGGTCAGCCCAAGGCCGCCGCCGACGTTGCCTTCCGGGTCCTTCGGCAACAGATTGCCGTACATGTACGACGCGCGCCGGCTCATCACGTTGCCGGCGAACACGTTTTCGCTTACCGCTTCCTCCATGAAACCATCCGGCGCAATCACCGGCACTTTGCCGGCGCGCGCATCCTTCTCATCCACGATCGCCCGAATGCCCGCGAAGTGATCGACGTGAGAGTGCGTGAAAATCACCGCGCTGACCGGCAGATTCTCGACCTTGCTATTGATCAGGTCGAGAGCGGCTTTTGCGGTTTCCGTGGACGTGAGCGGATCGATCACGACCCAGCCCGTCTTGCCGCGAATGAATGTCATGTTGGCAAGGTCGATATTGCGCACTTGATAGATGCCATCGACCACCTTGAACAGCCCGCGAATCGCGAGCAGTTGCGATTGCCTCCATAGGCTCGGATTCACCGACGCGGGAGCAGGCCCGCTTTGCTTCAGAAAATCATATTGCGAGAGATCGATAACCGTGTTGCCGGCGCTCCCCTTGACGACCGGATTCGGAAGATCGGCGATGAACCCGTGGCGAGCATCATCGAAATCCTGCGTATTCGAAAACGGCAAATAATCCGCTATTGCCTGATTGGCATTTCGAGTCGCATCGGTGGCAGGATTCGGCGCCGCGTTACCGACGCCAATGCAGCAGGCCAGAGTCAGAACGGCACAAGCAATTTCCTTACGAGATAGTCCAGACATGCGTTTATCTCCGGTCGTGAAGCTCAGCGGAAACGTATCCGACGCCTCAATGAGAAAACTGACTGATTCGCCTTCATTGCCGCAGCAATCGAATCGGACCCAATGCTGAGAGGAAAGCGCGATGGATACCTTCAGCCACGAAGTTGATAATCGCGATTCGAGTTGACGGACATTCGGCTGCGGATCAGTCCATGCCAACGATGACAAGCGATATCACAAAATTGCGTGGCAGTTCAGTTTCGCGCTCGCGTGCGCGGGCATGTGGACGACCTTTATCGCGGCATCCGTGATGGCGAAGGACCGGGCGCGCTAAGAAAACGCTTCAGAAAGGCAATTCCCGCTGCGGATTGTCGGGCGCGGCGGCATTCGCGGCGGGTAGCGGTTGCGCGCGCAGCCAGCGCGCGATCGCATCGACGACATGTTGCCGCTCGGCATCGTCGAGCGCCCTGCCTGCCGCAATGCCGTGCCATTTGGCCAGACACGAACGGCAGCACGTCGCCGTCGCGTGTTGCGCGATGAACACCGGATGCCCGCGAAACGGCGTCTGCTTGCCGTCGTTCAAGGGCGATGGCGGCGCGAGCCGCTTGCCGATCAGCTCATGCGCCTGCGCGATCACCGTATCGACGCCCTTCTCCCGCAGATATTTCCCCTCGCGCACGCCGAGCGCGAAGCGCCGCCGGAATGCCGATTTCGCGAGCGCATCGAACACGGTGTCGAGGTCGCGCATCGTGCGATCAGTCCTTCGCGTAGAGCGTCGAATCCGCGAAGCCATCGGCGGTCAGCACGCGGCCGACGATGATCATCGCCGTGCGCTCCATGCCCGCCGCGCGCACTTTCGATGCAATCTCCGCGAGCGTTCCCTCGATACGCGTCTCGTCCGGCCAGCTCGCGCGAAACACGACCGCCACCGGACAATCCGCGCCGTAGTGCGGCACCAGATCCGCGACGATGCGCTCGATATGCCGCACGCCGAGATGAATCGCGAGCGTCGCGCGATGACGTGCGAGATCGGCGAGGCTTTCTCCTTCCGGCATCGATGTTTTCGTCGCGTAGCGCGTGAGGATGACCGTCTGCGAGATGCCCGGCAATGTCAGTTCCCGTTTCAGCGCCGCCGCCGTTGCCGCCGTCGCCGTCACGCCCGGCACGACTTCATAGGGAATCGCGAGCGCTTCGAGCCTGCGGATCTGCTCGCCGATCGCGCCGTAGAGCGACGGATCGCCCGAATGCACGCGCGCCACGTCCTGCCCGTTCGCGTGCGCGTCCTGCAAAAGCGCGACGATGGCGTCGAGATCGAGCTCGGCCGTGTCGATGCACTTCGTCGCGCGATGCCCGTCGAGCACGGCCTTCGGCACGAGCGAGCCGGCATACAGAATCACGGGACACGCGCGGATGAGCCGCTGTCCCTTGACGGTGATGAGTTCGGGATCGCCCGGTCCGGCGCCGATGAAATAGATCGTCATGTTTCGGATAGGTGGATTCGGTCGAGCCAGTTCAATAGCGCATCGCGGGCGCTCGCGGCATCATCGAACATCGTGTCCGCGTCCGGCAGCGACGGCCGCGTGAGCATCACGACCGGCAGGCCGCGCTCGCGCGCCACCGCGAGCTTCGCTTCGGTCGCGCGCCCGCCGCTGTTCTTGCTGACGATAACGTCGATGCCCGCCGCACCGAACAACGCGCGCTCGCCTTCGAGATGAAACGGCCCGCGGGCATCGATGACCTTCGCGCGTTCGTTGCCCGCATGCGCTTCGAGACAGCGGACCGTCCAGTATTGCGACGCGGGAATTTCATGCAGATGCCCAAGCGCCTCGCGCCCGAGCGTGAAAAGCGGCCGATGAAACGGCGCGATCCGATCGACGATTTCGCGCCAGCCCGCCGCATCGCGCCAGTCGTCACCCGGCTGCGGCTGCCACGCGGGACGGCGCACCGCCCAGAGCGGCACGTCCGCGAGCGTACAGGCGTCGTGCGCGTGCCGGCTCATTTGCGCGGCATACGGATGCGTCGCATCGACGACGAGCGCGATGTTCTCCGCGCGCAGATAGCGGACGAGCCCGTCGATGCCGCCGAAGCCGCCGACGCGCACCGTGCACGCCAGATCGCCCGGCACGCGCCCGAGGCCCGCGAGACTGTAGACATGCGCGGGCGGCAGCGCGCGTGCGATCGCGAGCGCGTCGCCGGTGCCGCCGAGCAGCAGCACGCGCTTCGTGTTTCCCGGCGCTTCTTTACGCATGACGCATCACGGTTTGCTGGCGTGCAACAGCGTGATCGGCAGCGCCTGACGCCAGGTATCGAAGTTGCCGAGCGGCTCCGCCTGCGCGACACCGATGCGCGTCAGTTCGCCGCCGTGCCGCGCGCGCCATTCGACGAGCGCGGCCTCGCTTTGCAGCGTCACCGCATTGGCGACGAGCCGCCCGCCCTGACGCAGACGCGCCCAGCACGCATCGAGCACGCCCGGCACGGTCAATCCTCCGCCGATGAAGACGGCATCGGGCGCGCTCAGGCCGTCGAGCGCGGCGGGCGCCTCGCCTTTCACGAGTTGCAGCGCGGGCACGCCGAGCGCGTCGCGGTTGTGCTCGATGAGGCGCTGCCGGCTTTCGTTCGCTTCGATCGCGATCGCTCGGCACGCGCCGTGCGCGCGCATCCATTCGATACCGATCGAGCCGCAGCCCGCGCCGACGTCCCACAAGAGTTCGCCCGGCTGCGGCGCGAGCCGAGCGAGCGTCACGGCGCGCACGTCGCGCTTGGTGAGCTGGCCGTCGTGACGATAGGCGTCGTCGGGCAAACCGGGCGTGAGCGGCGGCCCGGCGTGCCCGGCATGCGTGCGGCATTCGATGGCGACGAGATTGAGCGCGGCGACGAGCGGCTCGCGCCAGTCGTCGGCGCGCTCGTCGATACGTCGCTCATTGTTGCCGCCGAGATGCTCGAACACGGTCATGCGGCTCGCGCCGAAACCATGCGCGGTCAGGACCGCGGCGACGGCGGCGGGCGTCGCGCCGTCCGCGCTCAAGACGAGCAGGCGCACGCCGCGATGCAGGCTCGCGAGCAACGACGCGACGGGCCGCCCGACGAGCGACACGCACACGGCATCCTGCAGCGCCCAGCGCAAGCGCGCCGCCGCGAGCGACAGCGACGACGGCGCGGGAATGACGCGCATCTCGCCGTTGGCGACTTCACGCGCGAGCGTCGCGCCGACGCCGAAGCACATCGGATCGCCGCTCGCGAGCACGCATATGCGGGTCTTGCCGTCGCCGCGTCCGGCGAGCACGGCGTCGAGCGAAAAGGGTTTCGGCCACGGCACGCGGCTCGCGGCGATGCGCGCCGGCAGGAACGCGAGATGGCGCTCGCCGCCGTGAATCGACTGGGCGTCGAGCAGCGCGCGGCGTGCAACGCGGGACAGCCCGTGCCAGCCGTCTTCACCGATCCCCACTACGGTCAGCCAGTTCGACATGCGCCGCCTCCTTCACATGATTCGTAATGCGCTTGCGGCTGCAGCCCCGAAGCGCCTGGATGGTCGATAAAAGCGGGCATAATACAGGTCCGTCGGTGCCCGGGGTCGAAGAGACCCAGGGCCTAAGAGGGAACACAGAAAACTGTGGCTGCCCCCGCAATTGTACGCAGCGAGTCCGCGCTCCACTGCCACTGGTTTTTACCGGGAAGGCCGGCGCGAATGAAGACCTGCCAGCCAAGAGACCTGCCGACTCATCGCATTCGCGCGACGCCGACCGGGCGGGGTGTACCGGTTCGCTCATTACGCGCGAAGCCCAACGGGTCACGCTTTTGACTTCATTGAACCGCTCATCGCTCAACGCCGCGCCGCGCGCATCCGCGTGTCCGGGCCTGATGCGCATCGTGCCCGCGCGCGATGGCGGGCTCGCGCGCCTGCGGCTTGCGGGCGGCGTGTTGAGCGCGCACGCGGCGCGGGCCGTCGCGCGGGCGGCGCGTGACTGCGGCTCGGGCGTGATCGAGGTGACCAATCGCGCGAATCTCCAGTTGCGCGGCATCCGCGACGATGCCCATGCCGCGCTGATCGATATCGCGCTCGATGCGGGCCTCGGTCCGTCGACGTCGGGCGGCGACGACATCCGCAACGTGATGCTCAGTCCGCTCGCAAGCGACGACACGCGCGCGCTTGCCGCACAAATCATCGACGCGATGCAGGCCGACGCGTCGCTGCATGCGCTGTCGCCCAAATTCGCGCTGCAACTCGATGGCGGCGAGCGCCTCGCGATGCTCGATCATCCGCACGACCTGTGGCTCTCTGCAATGGACGATGGCGCGCGCTTCGCATTCGGCCTCGCGGGAACGATACGCCAGTGTCCGCTCGGCGCGATTCATCGCAGCGACATGGTGACATTCGTGTCCGGCGTGCTGCGCAGGTTTCTCGCGCTGGCCACGCCTGACGAACATCGTATGCGCGATCTGCTCGCACGTGTCGGCATCGCGCGCTTTCTCGAAGCATTCGATTTCGATGCAGCCATCGAGCACTGGCGACGCGCACCCGCCGATGCATCGCTGCGCCTCGGCGCCCACGTGGAACCATATCGCGCGACGTGGTACGCGGGCGCGCAAACGCCCCTCGGTCGTCTCGACGCGGCCATGCTCGAAGCCCTCGCCGATATCGCCGACACGCACGCCGAAGGCCTTCTCGCGATGACGCCGTGGCAAAGCGTGCTGATACCGGGCATCGCCGCGCATGACGCGCAAGACGTGTTGCGACGCCTACACGCGCAAGGCCTCGCGACCGACCCGCGCGATCCGCTCGCGCGCCTCATCGCGTGCGCAGGGTCCGAAGGCTGCGCGAAAAGCCACGCCGATACCAAAGCCGACGCGCATCGCCTCGCTTCGCTTCTGCCCTCGCATGATGAAAGCGAGGTGCACTTGAGCGGCTGCGAGCGCTCGTGCGCGGCGGCGCATCCGGTCCCGGTGACGCTCTATGCAGTCGCGCCGGGACGATATGACCTGCATCGCGGCGAACGAATCGTCGCGAGCAACCTGACCATCGAAGAGGCGGCCGAACGGCTCGCCCGGAGCCATGCCGATGCTTGACTACATCCGCGACGGCGCGGAGATTTATCGCCAGTCCTTTGCGACGATCCGCGCCGAAGCCGACCTCGCCGCCCTTCCCGCCGATCTGGAAAAGCTCGCGGTGCGCCTGATCCATGCGTGCGGCATGGTCGATATCGTGAGCGATCTGCGCTTTTCTTCCGGCGCGGGCATCGCCGGCCGGCACGCGCTCGCGGCAGGCGCGCCGATCCTGTGCGATGCGCGCATGGTCGCGGAAGGCATCACGCGCGCGCGGCTGCCCGCCGATAACCGTGTCGTCTGCACATTGAACGATCCGTCGATTCCCGAACGCGCCCGCGCGATGAACAACACGCGCTCGGCCGCCGCGCTCGAACTGTGGCGGCCCCATCTCGAAGGCGCGATCGTTACGATCGGCAATGCGCCGACCGCGCTCTTTCATCTGCTCGACATGCTCGATGCGGGCGCACCGAAACCCGCGCTCATCCTCGGCTTTCCGGTCGGCTTCATCGGTGCGGCGGAATCCAAGGCGATGCTCGCCGCCGATAGCCGCGGCGTGCCCTTCGTCGCCCTGCTCGGCCGGCGCGGCGGCAGCGCGATGGCGGCGGCGGCAGTGAACGCACTTGCTTCGGAGACCGAATGATGCGCGGCCGTCTCTATGGACTGGGCGTCGGCCCGGGCGATCCGGAGCTCATCACGCTGAAGGCGCTGCGCTTGCTCAAGGCCGCGCCGGTGGTTGCTTATTTCGTCGCGAAGGGCAAGAAGGGCAATGCGTTCGGCATCATCGAATCGCATCTCGACGACACGCAGACGCGGCTGCCGCTCGTCTATCCCGTGACGACCGAGGCGCTCGAACCGCCGCTCTGCTACGAGACGATCATCAGCGCGTTCTACGACGAAGCCGCGCTCACGATCTCCGGTCATCTCGAAGCCGGACGCGACGTCGCGGTGATCTGCGAAGGCGATCCGTTCTTTTACGGCTCGTACATGTATCTGCACGACCGTCTCGCTGCGCGCTTCGATGCGCATGTCGTGCCGGGCGTGTGCTCGATGCTCGGCGGCGTCGCGGTGCTGGGCGTGCCGCTCGTGTATCGCAATCAGAGTCTGTCGGTACTGTCGGGCGTATTGCCCGAAGACGATCTGAAGCGCCGTCTCGAAGCGGCGGATGCGGCTGTCATCATGAAGCTCGGCCGCAACTTCGAGAAAGTGCGGCGCGTGCTCGGCGAGCTCGGGCTCGATGAACGTGCGCTCTATGTCGAGCGCGCGACGATGGCGAATCAGCGCATCGTGCCGCTCGATGAAGTCGATCCGATGGCGTCGCCGTATTTCTCGCTGCTCGTCGTGCCGGGGAAAAAATGGCGCGCGTGAGTGCTTCCATGCCGATGGCGATCGTGATTCTCGGTGCGGGCGCGCTCGATACGGCGCGGCGCATTCAGACGAGTTTCGAGCAAGCGCGCGTTCATGGCCTCGCCAGCCGCGTGAATGCGGATATCGCGTATGACGATTTCGGCGCGCATGTACGCGCGTTGTATGCGTCGGGCACGCCGATCGTCGCGCTGTGCTCCGCGGGCATCGTGATTCGCGCGCTCGCGTCATCGCTTGCCGACAAGATCGCGGAACCGCCCGTGCTCGCCATTGCGCAGGATGGCAGCGCGGTCGTGCCGCTGCTCGGCGGGATGAGCGGCGTGAACGTGCTGGCGCGCGAGATCGGCGTTTCGCTCGGCATCATGCCCGCGATCACGACGAGCGGCGAGCTGCGCTTCGGTCAATGTCTGCTCGCGCCGCCCGAAGGTTATGCGCTCGCGGATATCGAGCAGGGCAAGCGCTTCGTGTCGGATTTGCTCGCGGGCGAAACCACGCGCATCGAGGGCCACGCGCCCTGGCTCGACGATGCCGACCTGCCCCGCTCAGGCGATGCACGTCTTGCCGTGCGCATCACGCCGCTCGCCGCGCACGACGAAGACAGTCTCGTGATTCATCCGCGCTGCGTGCTCGCGTGGATCGAACATCTATCTTCCGATGACGATGATGTCGCCGAACGCATACGTGCCGCGATGCGCGCTCAGGGACTATCGCCGCTTGCGCTCGCGGCGTTGGCAGCGCCTGCGCGCTACATGACATCGCGTTCGCTCGAAGACGCCGCGCGTGCGCTGAACGTACCGCTGCGCTTTTGCGATGCCGCGCCGTTCGACGCCGATACGCAAGGCATCGCATTGCACGTAAGCGATACGCCCGTGGATGCGCAATCGATCGGCCGTGCGCGCGGCGCGCTGACCGTGATCGGGCTCGGCCCCGGCAGCGCGGAACTGATGACGCCGGCCGCGCGAGCCGTGCTCGTCGCCGCGCAAGACGTGCTCGGCTACGAAACCTATGTGCGCATGGCCGGGCCGTTTCGCGACGATCAGCGCGTGCACATGACCGACAACCGCGAGGAACTGCAGCGCGCGCGCCACGCCTTCGAACTGGCGACCGAGGGACGGCGCGTGGTCGTGGTGTCGTCCGGCGATCCGGGCGTGTTCGCGATGGCCGCCGCCGTGCTCGAAGCGCTCGACGAAGGGCGCGCGGCGCATCCCGAATGGAGCGCTGTGAAGCTCGCGATCGTGCCGGGCGTATCGGCATCGCTCGCGACGGCCGCGCGTGCCGGCGCGCCGCTCGGCCACGATTTCTGCGTGCTGTCGCTATCGGATAACCTGAAGCCGTGGGACGTGATCGAGAAACGCATCGCACACGCGGGCGAAGCTGACCTTGTTATGGCGTTCTATAACCCGCTGTCGAAAGCGCGGCCTTGGCAATTCGACCGCGCAATCGACATCGTGAAGCGCTATCGCGATCCGCACACGCCCGTCGTGCTGGGAAGAGATATCGGGCGACCGGCTGAAGCGTTGCGCATCGTCACGCTGGGCGAACTGAAAAGCGAACACGTCGATATGCGGACGATGGTGATCGTCGGATCATCGACGACGCGTGTGGTGGGAGACTGGGTTTATACGCCGCGATGGTATGAGTGATCGCCGCCTTCGCTCAGCGCATCGGCGGTGATGTATCGCGCGCCCCAATCGAGGGCGAGCGCCTTGCCGCGTCCGGCTCGAATCGAACCCTCTTCGAAGTCCACGACGACGATCTCATCGGCCGACGCGGGCGCTTGCGGGTTCTCGTTCGTGCGCCCGTCGGTCAGCACCCACAACCAGCGCCGTTGCGCTGGCCTGTGCCTGGCCGCGCGTTCGAGCACCGTGGCGGCGCTCGATAACCCGAGCGCGAGCGGCGTGCCGCCACCGCCGCCGATCGGCGCGATCCAGCGCTCGTTGAACCAATGCGCCGCGCCCGGCTGACGGCGCACTTCAGCGCGTCCGCCGCCGAAACACACGAGCGCGGTCTTCGCACGTTCGCGATAGGCCCGATCGAACAACGCAACGAGCATCCCCTTCGCGCGCGCAAGCCGCTCGCCCGCGAGCATCGAACCGGAGCAATCGAGCAGAAAGCAATGCAGCACCGCGCCCTCGCCCTGCGTGCGCCGATAGCGAAGATGCCGGGCATCGAGACGCCTCGAGCGCTTCGCGCGCAGCGTCGATATCCAGTCGATCGACGCGCTCTCTTCACCCTCGCGCGCAACGTAGCGGCCTTTCGTGCGCGATTCGTTCCATCGAAGGCGATGCCTCACGTCGAAGGCATCCGCGTCGCGCCTTCGATGGTTCAGGCTTTTTTTGCGGCGAGCGGCCTCACTTGCTTGACCTTCGCGATGCCCGTCGGCTCCGGCGGCATCGCGCCCCAGTCCGATTCGCCCGAGCCTGCATCGTGCGGCGTGGATTCACGCGCGGCGGGTTCACGCGAAGGCGATTCGGTCTCTCGCCGTCGATGCTTCAGCACCGCATCGGCGACACGCTCGACATGCATCACCGTCACGTTCGACGCACCGTCCAGTGCAGCAAGCGCCCGCGCCGCGCGCAGCATCACGATATCGGCGCGCAAGCCGTCCACATGTGCCTCGATGCAAAGCTCGCTCACGCGCGCATGAACCGCATCGTCGAAATCGAATGACGAAAGCGCCGCGCGCGCCGCATGAATGCACTGGCCCAGCGACGTCTGTTCGCCTTCGTGCCGCACGCGAAATTCTTCGGGATCCGTATCGAATGCGAGCCGGGACTTCACGATGCGCTGCCGCACGCCTGCATCGAAGCAATTGCTCATCTCCACGGCAAGACCGAAACGATCGAGCAATTGGGGACGCAGCTCGCCCTCTTCCGGATTCATCGTGCCGATCAGCACGAAGCGCGCGTCATGCCGATGCGAAATGCCATCGCGCTCGATGATGTTCACGCCGCTCGCCGCGACATCGAGCAACTGATCGACGAGCGGATTCGGCAGAAGATTCACTTCATCGACATACAGCACGCCGAGATGCGCCTTCGCGAGCAGGCCGGGCGAAAACTTCACGCCGCCATCGCGCAATGCGCTTTGAATATCGAGCGTGCCGATCAGCTGCTCCTCGCTCGCGCCGAGCGGCAAGGTCACGAGCTTTCCCTCGGGCAGCAGCTCCGCGAGCGCGCGCGCCGCCGTGGATTTCGCCGTGCCGCGCGGCCCGCTGACGAGCACGCCGCCGATCGATGGATCGACTGCCGCGAGCAAAAGCGCTTGCTGCAAGGGCGCTTGCGCAACGAGCGCGGTAAAGGGGAAAGTGTTCTGGTTCAATGTTGTCGGCCCTCGATGCACTGTTCGACATCGAGCAGATGCCGTTCGACCTGCTCGCGATAGCCCGCGGGTTCTTGCCACAGACCGCGTTGCATCGCTTCGAGCAAGCGCTCGCAGATCGATTGCAGCGCGTGCGGATTGTGTTGCGTGATGAACTCGCGCGTGTCGGCGTCGTTCACGTATGCATCGGTGACGAGCGCGTATTGATGATCCGACACGACACGCGCCGTGGCGTCATAGCCGAAAAGATAATCGACGGTGGCGGCGAGTTCGGACGCGCCCTTGTAGCCATGCCGCTTCACGCCGTCGATCCACTTCGGATTGACGACGCGTGAACGCACCACGCGCGCGATCTCTTCGTTCAAGGTGCGCACGCGCGGCGCGGCGGGATTGCTGTGATCGGCGTTATACGCCTGCGGCTGCACGCCCGACAGATAACGCACGGCCGCAATCATGCCGCCCTGAAACTGGTGATAGTCGTTCGAATCAAGCAGATCGTGTTCGCGATTGTCCTGATTCTGCAGCACGACATCGAGCGTCGAAAGCCGCGTGCCGAAGCTCGCGCGCGCTTCGACGCCATCGCCCGCTTGCGAGTATGCGTAACCGCCCGTGCTTTGATAGGCAGCGGAAAGATCGGCATCGGACTGCCATTGTCTTGCGTCGATCAGCTCCTGCAAGCCCGCGCCGTATGCGCCCGGCTTCGTGCTGAACACGCGCCAGCCCGCGCGCTGCCGCGCCTCCTTCGCTTCGATGCCGCGCGCGATCAGTTCGTCGCGTTCGCGCAGAATGCGTGCGCGGATCGGGTTGATATCGGCGGGTTCGTCGTCGAGTTCGGCGACGGCCTGCACGGCCGCATCGAAGAGATGGATGAGGTTCGCGAAGGCATCGCGGAAAAAGCCCGACACGCGCAGCGTCACGTCGATACGCGGCCGGTTGAAGATCGATATCGGCAGGATCTCGAAGTCGGTCACGCGATGACTGCCCGCCGCCCACTTCGGCCGCACGCCGATGAGCGCGAACGCCTGAGCGATGTCGTCGCCACCGGTGCGCATCGTCGCCGTGCCCCACACGGACAAGCCGATGGCACGCGGAAAATCGCCGTGGTCCTGCACATGACGTTCGACCAGTGCGTTCGCCGACTTGAGTCCGAGCGACCAGGCCGCCTGCGTCGGCAATGCGCGTGTATCGACGGAATAGAAATTGCGGCCCGTGGGCAGCACGTCGGGCCTGCCGCGCGACGGCGAACCGCTCGGACCCGGCGGCACGAAACGCCCTTCGAGGCCGCGCTTCAATTGCAAAAGCTCTTGCGGGCCGCATGCATCCAGACGGGCGAGCACATCGCCGCGCAGACGTTCGAGCACGAGCGATGCATGCGGACCGGGCGCTGCGGTATCGTCGTCCGACAAAAGCTGCATCGCTAGCGTTTCGAGGCGCTCGCGCGTATCGCCCTGATGACGCCACGGCGCATCGCTGACTTCGACGAGCGCACGTGGACACGGCCCGTTCCACGGCGCAGCCCAGTCGGCATCGAGCGGATCGAACTCGGCGGGCAGTTGCAGATCGCGCGCGATCGCCGTGATGAGGCCTGCGTTCGCGCCCTGCCCGTCGCCGATCGGAAAACGGCCGAGCGCGAGCAGCGTATCGCGGCGCTGCATGCCTTGCGGCGAAACGCCGAACACATGCAGGCCATCGCGAATCTGCGCTTCCTTCAGCTCGCAGAGATACGCGTCGGCGCGCGTGAGCAAGGCATCTTCGCCTACGGCATCACGCGGCGCATCGAGACCGAGCTCTTCGTGCAGCCTGTTCTCGACGATGTTCGCGAGGATCGACCGGCGCAACAGCTTCGCGCGCCGCGCATCGACCATCAGCGCTTCGTAGTATTCGTCGACCTGACGCTCAAGATCCTGCAACGGCCCGTAGTTCTCGGCGCGCGTGAGCGGCGGCATCAGATGATCGATGATGACCGCCTGCGCGCGACGCTTCGCCTGGCTGCCTTCGCCCGGATCGTTGACGATGAACGGATAGAGATGCGGCATCGGACCGAGAATCGCATCGGGCCAGCACGACGATGACAACGCGACGCTCTTGCCCGGCAGCCATTCGAGATTGCCGTGCTTGCCGACATGCACGATCGCATCCATCTGAAAGCGCAGACGCAGCCAGACATAGAACGCGAGATACGAATGCGGCGGAACGAGTTCGGCATCGTGATAGCTCGCGTAATCGTGGCGTTCGCGCGAGCGCGAAGGCTGTATGCCGATGAAGACTTCGCCGCAACGATAGCCCGCGATCATGAAGCGGCCGCGTCTTATGGTGGGATCGTCTTCGGGCGCGCCCCAGGTCTTTTCCAGCGCGGCGCGCGCATCGGCGGGCAGCATGCGGTATGCGTCGAGATAGTCGTCGAGCGCGAGACTCTGCAGCGCGGGACGCAAGTCGCGCACGATGGGATCGTTGGTCACGCCTTCGGTCAGCGCGGCGATGAGCGCATCGCCGTTCGCGGGAATGTCGCCCACGCGATAGCCTTCGCGCGCGAGCATCGACAGAATGCCGATGGCCGATGCGGGCGTGTCGAGTCCCACGCCGTTGCCGATGCGCCCTTCGTTCGCCGGATAGTTCGCGAGCACGAGCGCGATGCGCTTCTGCGCATTCGGCGTATGACGCAGCCTGCACCAGCGGCGGCTCAGTTCCGCGACGAAGCGCACGCGCTCAACGTCGGCCTGATAGCGCACCACGTCCACTTGCGTGTGCTTGCAGTAATACGCGAGGCCCTTGAAGCTGATCGCGCGCGTGATGATGCGGCCATCGACTTCGGGCAGCGCGACATGCATCGCGACATCGCGCGAGTTCAGCCCGTGATTGTCCTTTTGCCAGTCGTCGCGATTGCCGCCGCTCAGAATGACTTGCAGCACGGGCGCATCGCCCGCGACTTCGAATACTTCGTCTTCGCCTATCACGCTCGCCGCGAAAGCCGTCGTATTCAATACGAGCGATGCGCGATGCTCCGCGCACAAACGGTCCACGACTTCGCGGCTCACGCTCTCTTTCAGCGATGAGATCGCGATCGGCAACGGGTTCATGCCTTCTTTTTCGAGCGCTTCGATGAGCGCATCGAACACGGCGGTGTTACCCGACTGCAAATGCGCGCGATAAAAAAGAATAGCGGCAACGGGCGCGCCTTCGGTCCAGCGCGCCTGCCAGTCTTCGATCGTCGCGATATCGCGCTCGGGATGATAGATCGCCACGGCAGGCAGCGGGCTCGGCGGCTGCGGTTCGCGTCCGAAGCCGAACGCGTGATGCGCGATCGTGCGCAGGAATTCTTCCGCATTGCGCGCGCCGCCTTCACGCAGATAGCGCGACAGCTCGCGGCAGAACCGGGCATCCGCCGTGCTTTTGCCGATGAGATTCGGATCCTCCGTGAGATCGCCCGAAAACATCGCGAGCATCTGTTGCTCTTGTTTCGCGAGCGCGACGAGCCGCTCGATGCCGTAAGGCCAGTACGATTCGCCGCCAAGGTGATCGACGATCACGACCTTCGCGTGACGCAACACATCGTCGATATAGAAATCGACCGACGCGGGCTGGCGCAGAAACGATTGATTCGCGAGCCGCACTTCGGGAAAGCCCGCTTCCAGACGCGGAAACACGCTCGCGAGCAACGCGAGCGTCGTGTCGGCGGAACTGAGCACCACGATCGGCGCGCGTGTCTGATCGATGCGCATGACGCCTTGCGCATCGTCGACGAAGCCTCCCGGTGTCGTGCGGAGCAGATGCATGGCTGTTTATGCCTGCACCGCAGCGCTTGCGAGCGCCGCGTCGAATGCGCGTTGCAGCGTGTCGCGATCGAGGTCTTCGCCGATCAGCACGAAACGGCTTTGCGTCGTCGCTTCGCCGGCTTGCCAGCGGCGATCGAAATAGCTGTCGAAACGACGCCCGACGCCCTGCACGACGAGCCGCATCGCAGCGCCCGGCAGCGCGGCGAAACCTTTCACGCGATAGATCGTGTGATGCTCGACGAGCGCATGCAATGCCGCGATGGCCTGCTCGCGCGATTCCACCTTGCCGTGAACGACGAACGAATCGAACTCGTCGTGATGATGATCCGCGTGGCCTTCATCGTCGGGCGAGCCGTGATGATCGTGGCGCAGATGAATCGTCTCTTCCGACGCCGCTTCGAGACCGAGCAGCGTATGCACATCGAGCTTGCCCATTTGCGCGGGCACGATCTTCACTTCGCGCGGAATCTCGGGACGCACGAGCGCCTCGACTTTTTGCAGCGCTGCATCGTCCATGAGATCGGTCTTGTTCACGATGACGAGATCCGCCGACGCGAGCTGATCCTCGAACAACTCGTGCAGCGGCGATTCGTGATCGAGATTCGGATCGGCCTTGCGCTGCGCATCGACGGCGACGGGATTCGCCGCGAACTGCCCGCTCGCGGCAGCGGGGCCATCGACCACGGTGACGACCGCATCGACCGTGAACGCATTCTTGATCGACGGCCAGTTGAACGCCTGCACGAGCGGCTTCGGCAACGCGAGACCCGATGTTTCGATCAGCACGTGATCAATGCTCTCACGCCGCTCGACGAGCTGCTCCATCACCGGATAGAACTCTTCCTGCACGGTGCAGCACAGGCAACCGTTCGCGAGTTCATACAGATTACGATCTTTGGACCCGGCTTCGTCGTCGCAGCCGATGCCGCAGCCCTTCAGGATTTCCCCGTCGATGCCGAGCTCGCCGAACTCGTTGACGATCACCGCGATGCGCTTTCCTTGCGCGTTGGACAGGATATGTCGCATCAGCGTGGTCTTGCCGCTGCCGAGAAAGCCGGTCACGACCGTGACGGGGATCTTGCGGGTTTGCATCGTAGCTCCGTGGCTTCAGGTGCGTGCGCTTCGTGTCGCGCGATGCGTGACAACGCCGCGGGATGAAATGGGAAACGCACGCTTGATGGATCATGGGCCGCGCCGCATCCCCGCGACAGCGATCCCTGTGAAAGTCTGGCCGGTATCCGGGCTGACGATTGCGCCGCTTCGCCTTCCCGCGCGTTATCACGCGCAGTGGCCTCGAAGCCGGCTTCCCGTTCGTGCGATGAAAACATCGCGTGGACGGGGAATCGTTTACCGTTGCGGGGGCAGCGCAGGTTGACGTCCGCTCGATCGGTCGAAGGAACGCGCCCTGCTTCCCGTTTAACTGCGCGCGAGAGAATCCGCGCGCGAGCACCAAAACTGCGTGAAAGTCTAGGCCCGGCGGGCGCGAGCGTCAAGAAATGACGCGGCGCGCGCGGTGTCATAATGCTGGCCCGCGCGGCGCGCTTTCTTTGAATCGCACATGGAATCCGTCATTGCTCGCATGAATGCGTCTGCCGCTATGCGGCTCGCGGTCGGTATCGGCTGCAGGCGAGGCACGAGCGCCGATGCGATCGAACGCGCGGTGCGCCTCGCGCTGGGAGCGCATCGATTCGATGAGATCGCGATCGTCGCGAGTATCGATGCGAAAAGGGATGAAGCGGGCTTGCTCGCGTTCTGCGAGCGTCGCGGTCTGCCGCTGCGCTTCTATAGCGCCGATGAAATCGCGCATGCGCCACGCACCGCGATTTCACATCATGCAGCGAAGCATCTGAACGTCGATGGCGTATGCGAGCCCTGCGCGCTGCTTGCGGGCAACGCGCGCACGCTCATCGTGCCAAAGACGATCGATTGCGGCGTAACCGTCGCGATCGCAGCGGCGCATGAAACCGGTGCGAACGGAACATGAATACCGGCTTCGTCGCCATCCGCGGGCTTTTGGTTTCGGCGAGCGGCTTCGCGACAACCGGCCTGAACTTGTCGCGGCAGAGCCAGACGAGAACGATGAGCGCCACGAGTTCCAGATAGAGATAGAGCGCGTCCATTTTTCTGCTCCTGAAGTCGGTGAGTGCGTGAGTGCATGATGCCCACCGTCTGTTAGCGCAGAATTAAGCCGCGAACGCAGCCGCCACCTGATGTACGATACGGCCGTCTTTCGTCATGCAAAGACCCGCCGCAATCCCGTTCACACTGGAGTCGATGTGAAAACCGATACCGAATCGCATCTGCGCATGACCCAACGCCGCAAGGAAGGTCACGAGAAAAAGCAGGCCGCCGCCGATCACGAAAAAGGCCTTCTGATCGTGAATACCGGCAACGGCAAGGGCAAGACCACGGCGGCGTTCGGCATGGCCGTGCGCGTGCTCGGTCATGGCATGAAGCTCGGCGTCGTGCAGTTCATCAAGGGCGCGCTGCATACGTCCGAGCGCGATTTCCTCGGCGCGATCGCTCATTGCGATTTCGTCACGATGGGCGACGGCTATACCTGGAACACGCAGAACCGCGAAGCCGACATGGCGACCGCGCGCAAAGGCTGGAACGAGGCGCGGCGCATGATCGAAAGCGGCGAGTATCGGATGGTCGTGCTCGATGAACTGAACACCGTGCTCAAGTACGAATATCTGCCGCTCGATGAAGTGCTCGACGTGCTGAAGGCGCGCCCCGCGATGCTGCATGTGGTCGTGACGGGCCGTCATGCGCCCGATGCGCTGATCGAACTCGCGGACCTCGTCACCGAGATGCGGCTCGTGAAGCACCCCTATCGCGAGCAGGGCGTGAAGGCGCAACGCGGCGTCGAGTTCTGAACGCGATGCCCGACTGCCCCGCTCTTTTCATCGGCGCAAGCGCGTCGCATCAAGGCAAGACCACGGTGACGGCCGCGCTCGCGCGTCATCACACGCGCCGTGGCCTGAACGTGCGCGTCTTCAAGACCGGCCCGGATTTTCTCGATCCGATGATCCTCGAACGCGCATGCGGCGCGCCCGTCTATTCGCTGCATCTGTCGATGGTCGGGCTCGATGCGTGCCGCGCAATGCTTGCACAAGCCGCGCGCGAGGCCGATCTCATCCTCATCGAAGGCGTGATGGGTCTTTTCGACGGCACGCCCAGCAGCGCCGATCTCGCCGCCGCGTTCAACGTGCCCGTGCTCGCGGTGATCGGCGCGCACGGCATGGCGCAGACCTTCGGCGCGATCGCGTTCGGGCTCGCGCGTTATCGCGCGGACGTGCCGTTTCACGGCGTGCTCGCGAATCGCGTCGCGTCGCCGCGTCATGCGCAGATGCTGTCGGAGACCATTCCAGAGGGGCTGCGCTATTGCGGCTATCTGTCGAACGCGGACGATATCGCGCTGCCCGAGCGTCATCTCGGCCTCACGCAGCCGGAAGAAATCGCGGGTCTCGACGCGCGGCTCGATCGCGCCGCCGATGCAATCGCGCAAACCACGCTCGCGGATCTGCCGCCGTCGGTTTATTTCGATGAAGCGAGCCTTCCCACGCCCCCGCGTCTGCTCGACGGGATGCATATCGCGATTGCGCGTGACGCCGCGTTCTCGTTCGTCTATCCGGCGAACGTCGATCTGCTCGTCGCGATGGGCGCGCGCATCAGCACGTTTTCGCCGCTGGCCGACGAACCCGCACCGCACGACGCCGATGCGCTCTATCTTCCCGGCGGTTATCCCGAGCTGCATGCGGCGACGCTCGCCGTGAATGCGCGCACGCGCGCGTCGATCGGCGGACACGTCGCGAAAGAGAGGCCGGTCGTCGCGGAATGCGGCGGCATGCTGTATCTGCTCGACACGCTGACGGACATCGAAGGCACGCGGCACGCGATGCTCGGCATTCTCCCCGGCGATGCCGCGATGCAACGCAAGCTGTCGCGCCTCGCGATGCAGCGCATCGACACGATGCACGGCGCGATGACGGGCCACACGTTCCATTACTCGACGCTGCACACACCGATGCAGGCCGTCCTCGAAGCGAAACACGCGACGACGGGCACATCGGGCGAAGCGCTCTATCGGCACGGTCCGGTGACGGCCACCTACATGCACGCTTACTGGCCGTCGAATCCGGCCGCTGCCGCCGCGCTCTTTCGCGGCGAATCACTATGACGACCACGCAAGACATCCGCACGCCCCTCGACCTCGCCTTCACGATCGAGCGCGCCAAGACGCAGGAACCGGTCGGCTCGCCATGCACCGACGTATGCAAGCTCGATCCCGAAACGGGCTTATGCCTCGGCTGCTTCAGAAGCCGCGAAGAGATCAAGACCTTCAGATCGATGGACGATGCCGCGAAGCTCGATCTGTTCGACGCGTTGCTCGCGCGGCGTGCGGCGCGCGCGAAGTGAGCCGTGTGATCGAGCCGGATAAGCCGGTCAAGCCGCGGCCATTCTCCTGACGGCCGGCCGTTCCAGCTCACGCGCGGCGAGTGCGCCGAACACGAGACCGAGCGTCGTCCAGATCAGCGCCTGAATGCCGATCGCGGCCAGCCGGAAGTTCCACAGCAGCGAGGCCGAGAAATCGGCGGGCACTTCATCGATGCGCGGCAGCGCGACCTGCGCCACCACGATCACGACGATATACGCGGCCGCGGCGATGAGCGTCGCGTTCCAGCCGTCATGTTGCGCCGCCATGCGCCGCCGCAGCCACACGGCGAACACGGCCGCCGCGATGGAAATCGCCACCATGCCGAAGAAAAGCGCCGTACGCGGCCCGATGGTGTCGGCATTGCCGACCGCCGGCGGATTGGGCGGATACTTGAGGAACGGCACGATGGCGATGCTCACGAAGCCGAACAACGCCAGCAGCGCCGACGTGCCCCGCGCGCGCAACGCGCCGAGCCGCCCGTAGGCGAACGCGAACACGAGCGAGAAAAGACCGCCCAGCGCGGTGCCGAACACCGCAACGCCCGTCAGGAGGCCGAGGCCCGCTTGCGTATCGCGTGAGACGAGTTCCTCGTCGCCGTGATCGTGCGAATGCGCGGCGCCTGTCGCGGCGTCGGCATGCTCATGTTCGTGCTCATGCGCGGCTTGCGCATGCTCGTGCTGTTCCTCGAACGCGATGGCGCGCGCCACCGACGGCTCGCCGAACGCACGCGCGAAGCCGAAGCCGATCAGGCCCGCGACCAGCCCCGCGATCATGCCGCGTATCAGCAAAGTGCGAATCATGACGCGTCCTCAGTGGCACGGAAAGCCGAGCAGATGCCGGCCGTCGTGAACGAATTCGTGGACGTACATGCCCGAGAAAATCGACGTTGCGCCCTGCTCCGCGCCGACGAAATAAATGGCGATCAGCAAAAGAAGGCCGATGAAGACGGCCCACGGCAGCACTTCGCGCACCGGGATGGGCACGGGTGCGTCGAGCGACGGGGAAACCGGAGCGGAAAAGACCGGCGTGCTGGAAGCATTCATGATGGTTCTCCAGGGAAAAGCGCGTCCCGATTGACGAAGAGCTTGCAGCGGGGTCTGACTCGCGGCGCAACGCTTTCACGCTGACGAACGCATACAGTGGCGCGACCGTGCCGGGTTTGCACCGGCTTCCTCGCACTGCAAGCTTGCCATTCTATGATGATCGGCGGCAAAGTAAAACGATTCCGAATTGCCCTAACGCCCCTTGGAACTCATTCTGTTGTGTCACGCCGCCACGCGCGCGATGAAAACCGGCCACTTTCCCAACGGCGACGAGCTCGCCGAGCATGACGCGCGCTCGCGGCTCGCACCGCTCTTCGTGGGGCCGCAAGACCGTACGCGCGTGATTTCAGGCGCCGCGCCCGTGGCACGCCAGACGGCAGCATGGCTCGCGGATGCATTCGACATCGATCCCGCATTCGACGACATCGACTATGGCCGCTGGCGCGGGCAATCGATACGCGAGACAGGCGAACGCGAGCCAGAGCACGTCGCCGCGTGGCTCGCCGATCCGCAGGCGCGCGGGCATGGCGGCGAGAGCATCGCCATGCTCGCGGTGCGCGTCGCGCAGGGGCTGGAGTTCATCGATGGCCTGAATGCGTGCGAGCGCTGCATCGTCGTCACGCATGCGATCGTCGTGAAAGTGGCGCTCGCGCATGCGCTCGGCATGCCGCTCGAATCCGTCTACCGGATGAACTTCGCGCCGCTCTCGTCCACGGTGCTCAAGCGCGCATCGGCCGCCGGAGCATGGACTGCCGAACTGCCACGTCAGCCGGCCTGAACTTCATTGCTTACGAATCGCTCAAACGAGCAGCGCATCGCATGCGCGTTCCGCTTTCGAACCGATTCAGGAGACTCAGATGGCGCATTACGTGGATGGATTCGTCGTACCCGTGCCGATCGACAAGATCGACGCCTACCGCACCATGGCCGAAGCCGCCGGCAAGATCTGGATGGAGCATGGCGCGCTGCAATTCGTGGAGACCATCGCCGACGACGTCAAGCCCGGCAAGCTCACGTCGTTTCCGCAGAGCGTGCAACAGAAGGAAGGCGAGACCGTCGTGTTCTCGTATATCGTCTACGAGTCGCGCGAGCAGCGCGACAGCGTCAATGCGAAAGTGATGGAAGACCCGCGCCTCAAGGCGATGATGGAGTCCGGCGAGCCGCCGTTCGACCCTCAGCGCATGTTCTTCGGCGGCTTCACGACGCTCGTCGAACTGGAGCGCGGCTGATCGTTTTGATTTTTAACGCTACGGTTAAGGAAACGCATCGACATGTTTATCGCCATGAACCGCTTCAAGATCGTGCCCGGCGCCGAGACGGATTTCGAACGCCTCTGGACCAGTCGCGACACGCATCTCAAGGACGTGCCGGGTTTCGTCGAGTTTCATCTGCTCAAGGGCCCGGTGAAGGACGATCACGTCCTGTACTCGAGCCACACGATCTGGGCGAATCAGGCGGCTTTCGAAGACTGGACGCGTTCGGACGCGTTTCGCGCGGCGCATCGCAATGCCGGCGGCGAGACACGCCAGCTTTATCTCGGACATCCGGAGTTCGAAGGCTTCGAAGTGATTCAGACCGTCAAATAACAAGCCGACGCGCGCGCTCGAACGATCGCGCGTTTTTTGGCGAGCACGCGCGTTTTACAAGCGTGTGAAAAAAGCGCGCTTCGGATTCGTCGTTTTATCGGACTTTTTTTCAGGCCTTTGCGCCGCGCGCCATGCGCTGCAATGTCGATGAATCGATCGCTGCGGCGCAAATACGGACCGCTTCCTTCAGCGTGCGCGGCCGGCCCTCGCCGAACTGCGATTCGAGCATCGCGACGGCGCGCACACGCTCGTCGCTGCCGAGTTTTTCGCCTGTTGCAAGCTCCAGTACGGAGATGAAGTAAGCCGCGGGCGGTGAGGCGGACGCATGCGGGAGCGCCTTTCGGTTTGCGCCCGCACCTTCGCCGCCGTCGTCGTGCGCCGGAATCCACGGGTGCCACTTGCTGTCGTATCGACTTTTCATGGGTCAGTTCGCTGGCTCGATTGCTTTGGCGCATGGCCTGCGCCGTTTATCTCGTGACGCCGTTGCGCCTCTATCATTAAGCAAACCGTCAGCAAGTACCGTTCCAACCGAACTTTCAGGGCGCGCCGTTTTCCTCCGACAAAACCGCGCGCGCGACGCGACACGTCGCGAGATCCCACGCCGCGCAGCCGACCGACTTGAACATCACGGGACGCTCTGCCTTTTTCGGAGCGGCGAGCGCTTCGGCGAGCGCATGCACCGCGTTCCAGTCGACGCCCGCGAGAATGAAATCGCCCGCTTCGTGACGCGCGCCCGCGAGGTCATCGACATAAAGCTCGCTCGCGTGGACGGTCGCGGCGGCGATCTCGGCGGCATCGGCGGTGAAGGCGCCCACGCCGATCACGAGTCGCCCCGCACGCGCGGGCATCGTGTAGACGGGCGTCTTGCTCGTGGTCGCGGCGATGACGACATCGATCGAATCGGGAATCGCGGCGTCGTCGAGCGCGGCGAGATTGCCCGAAGCCGACGCGTGCGCGGCGCAAAACTCGCGCGCGCGTCCGGGACGCGAGCCTTGCACGCGAATGCGCGCATCCGGATAGACGGCGGCAAGCGCTTCGACGTGATACGCCGCCTGCTTGCCCGTGCCGATCACGAGCACTTCGCGCGGCGCGGCGGCGTGAAGCGCGCGGATCGCGAGCATCGACACCGACGCCGTGCGCCGCCCCGTCACCGTGGGACCGTCGAGCATGAATTGCGGCACGCCCGTCGCGGCGTCGTATGCGGTGACCTGACCGTGAATCGTCGGCAGGCCGCGCGCGCCGTTGCCGGCGCACACGTTCACGAGCTTGTGCATCGCGATATCGGCGGCGCTCGCGGGCATCGACAGCATGACGCCGCCCTCTATCGGCACGACCATGCGCTCCGGACTCACGATGCGGCCGGCCGCGTAATCGAGCATCGTCGCGGCGAGCGTGTCCACGAGCCGGTCATAAGGCACGAGGCGCGCGGTTTGGGCTTCGTCGAAACTCGGGATCGTTGCGGTCATCGTGTTCGCTCGCTGTGGATGTTGAGGTGCGGTTGAATGTGCCATCGGCATGCCATCGAAATGCCGGAACATTCTAACGGCGCGCGGCGCCTTGTCACAAAGCGGCAAACCGGATTTGAGCCCGCGCGCGCCGCTTTCTACAATGCCTGAATCGATCGTTGTCATACGACTGCCATCGAATAGCGTCATAATCGCGCCGCCCGCGCCGACCGGTCATCCCGACGACGGCAGCCCAAGAACGCCCACGGAGCCCTTCATGAATCAGACGGAAAAACAGCGCCGCTTCCATGCCGACATCATCGACAGCTATGACGAAGAGTTCGAGATGGAGGTGGATGATCGCTTCCTGGACGGCGAATCGACCTTCTCGGAAGAAGAGCGGGTCTTGCGCAAGACCTATTTCCGCGAGCTGTTCCGTCTGCAGGGCGAACTCGTGAAGCTGCAGGACTGGGTCGTGAACAAGGGGCATCGTCTTGTCGTGCTGTTCGAGGGACGCGATGCGGCGGGCAAAGGCGGCGCGATCAAGCGCATCACGCAGCGGCTGAATCCGCGCGTGTGCCGCGTGGCGGCGCTCCCCGCACCGAACAATCGCGAACGCACACAGTGGTATTTCCAGCGTTATGTCACGCACTTGCCCGCGGCAGGCGAAATCGTGCTGTTCGATCGAAGCTGGTATAACCGCGCGGGTGTAGAGCGCGTGATGAACTTTTGCACCGACGAAGAGTATGAGGAATTTTTCCGCTCGGTTCCCGAGTTCGAGAAGATGCTGGTGCGCAGTGGCATCCAGATCGTCAAGTACTGGTTCTCGATCACCGACGACGAACAGGAAGTGCGCTTCGAGGCGCGTATCGAAGATCCGCTCAAGCAATGGAAGCTGAGCCCCATGGATCTGGAAAGCCGCCGCCGCTGGGAGGCGTACACGGCGGCCAAGGAAGTCATGCTTCAGCGCACGCACATTCCGGAAGCGCCGTGGTGGGTCGTGCAGGCCGTCGACAAGAAGCGTGCGCGCCTGAACTGCATTCATCACCTGTTGAGTCAGGTGCCGTATCACGAGATCGAGCATCAGCCTATCGAACTGCCCGATCGCGTATTCAACCCCGATTATCTGCGCCAGCCCGTGCCGGATGAAATGTACGTTCCCGAAATCTATTGAAGTTCGACGACGCGCCGCGGGTCAGCAGCAGTTGTTGCACGGGACATGCTTCACGGCGACATTGCTGCGCTGACGCGCCACCGTGTGGCGCAGCGCGAACTGATATGCGTGCTGCGAACCCTTGAGCATCATCACGAACATCACCTGCGCGAGATTGAAGTCGAGCGTGACCATCAGGCGCGTCAACAGCAGCAGTGGCAGCACCACCGCCGGCTGATACAGTTGTTTTGCGATCAAGTCTTTCATCTTCGGCTCCCTATCCCATGAATAGAATTTTAAGGATTGGAGCCCTGCGGATAAACGCTCGGAAGGTGAAGACATATGTTCCGTGAGACGAACAATCGGCCTCGTCTCTTCGATCTGTCTTTTCAGCGGGCGCACTAACGAAATGGCCCTGCGTGGTGCAGGGCCATGTTCACGTCACTTCTGAGCGAGACTCGGCTCAGGCACCGGCGTAGGCTTCGCATCGCCCCAGCCGCCGCCCAACGCGCGGATCAGATTGACCGTCGATACCGCCTGCGTGCCCCGCAACTGCACCGACGCGCGCTGCGTCTGCAGCACGGTGCGCTCCGCGTCGATTACGTCGAGGTAGTTCACCGCGCCTTCAGTGTACTGCGTGCGCGAAAGCTGCGCCGCGCGCACCGATGCTTTCACGGCATCGTCCTGAGTCGCCGTCTGGTCTTCGAGGATGCGCAGATCCGAAAGGTTGTCCTCCACCTCGCGGAACGCGACGAGCACCTGCTGACGATAGCTCGCGACGTCCTCTTCATACACCGCACGCGCATTCGCGAGATTGCCCTTGCGACGGCCGCCATCGAAGATCGGGATGTTCAGCGCCGTGCCCGCGAACGGCCCGAGCAGGAACGTGCGGCTCGACCACTTGAAGAGATCGCCGAGCGTCGCGGATTCGAAGCCGCCCGAGCCCGTCAGCGTCAGCGACGGGAAGAACGCCGCCTTCGCCACGCCGATACGCGAATTCGCCGCCGCCATCGCGCGTTCCGCCGACGCGACATCAGGACGTCGTTCGAGCAGCGCCGAAGGCAGCCCCGGCGGCACGCGCACCGTGACCGGCTTGAGCGGGTTCGCGGCCACCGAGAACTCGGCGGGCGCCTTGCCGAGCAGCACGGCGAGACTATGTTCCGATGCCGCGCGCAGACGTTGCACCGTCATCGCATCCGAGCGCGCCGTCGCGAGTTCCGACTTGGCGCGCGCAACATCGAGCTCGCTGATATCGCCTTCGGTATAGCGGCGTTGCACGAGCTTCAGCGCTTCCTCGCGCAACTGCACGGTGCGCGTGAAGACATCCGTCTCGGCATCGAGTTCGCGCAGATTGAAGTAGTTCTGCGCAACGTCCGCCTGCAACGCGAGCTGCACGGAGCGGAACAATGCTTCGCTCTGCTCCGTGTCGGCGTTCGCGGCCCGCACCGAGTCCGCCACGCGCCCGAACAGATCCACTTCATACGATGCGCTCGCCTGCGCGCGCCACAGCGTCTGCGCGGGCACGTTGCCATCCGCAGGCAGGAATTGCGATGCCGGCGAGAACTTCTCGCGCGTCGGGCCGAAGCCCGCATCGAGCGTCGGGAAGAGACCTGCGCGCGCCGTCTGGTTGATCGCGCGCGCTTCCTTCACGCGCGCCGCCGCTGCCTTCAGGTTCTGGTTCGCGTCCTGCGCCTGCTTTTCCAGATCGTTGAGCGCGGCGTCGTCGAAGATCGTCCACCATTCGCCGCGCATCATCTCTTCCGAAGGCTGCGCCGTCTTCCACGTGCCCGCTTCCGATGCGTCCAGCGTCTTTTGCGGCGTTTCCTTGTACGCGGACGGCGCGTTGACGTCGGGCTTCTCGTAAGTGGGCGCGAGCGAGCAGCCCGCCACCAGCAATAGCGTGGCCATCAGACTCGATAAAACATGTAGCTTATTCATCATCGACCTCATTACGCCTCGTAGGAGGCACCGATACCGCGCATCTGCGGATGCGAGCCGTGCTTGTCCGTCACGTGCTCGGTGCGGGAGAGCTTGCGCAGGATCACGTAGAACACCGGCGTCAGCATCAGACCGAAGAGCGTCACACCCAGCATGCCGAAGAACACCGCAATGCCCATTGCGTGGCGCATCTCCGAGCCCGCGCCCGTCGACAGCACGAGCGGCACCACACCCATGATGAACGCGATGGACGTCATCAGGATCGGGCGCAGACGCAGCCGGCTTGCCTCGATCGCGGCCTGCACGATGGAGCGGCCCTGCATCTCCAGCTCGCGTGCGAACTCGACGATCAGGATCGCGTTCTTCGCCGACAAGCCCACCAGCACCATCAAACCGATCTGCGTGAAGATGTTGTTGTCGCCATCGGTGAGCCATACGCCGAGCAGCGCGGACAGAATGCTCATCGGCACGATCATGATCACCGCGAGCGGCAGCGTCAGGCTTTCATACAGCGCGGCGAGCACGAGGAACACGAGCAGCACGCTGATCGGGAACACCCACAGCGCCGCGTTGCCCGCCAGGATCTGCTGATACGTGAGATCGGTCCATTCGAACTTGATCCCGCGCGGCAGCACTTCCGCCGCGATGCGTTCCGCCGCCGCCTGCGCCTGCCCCGACGAATAACCCGGAGCCGGCCCGCCGTTGATATCCGCGGCGGTGTAGCCGTTGTAGCGCACGACCATTTCGGGGCCATACGTCGGCGTCACCTTCACGAGCGACGACAAAGGCACCATGTCGCCATTCGCGTTACGCGTCTTCAGCAAGCCGATGTCTTCCGGATTCGCACGGAACGGCGCATCCGCCTGCACGCGCACCTGATACACGCGTCCGAAGCGATTGAAGTCGTTCACGTAAAGCGAGCCGAGATAGACCTGCATCGTGTCGAACACGTCGGTCACGGATACGCCCAGTTGCTTCGCCTTCACGCGATCCAGATCGACATTCAACTGCGGCACGTTGATCTGGTAGCTGGAGAAAGTAGGTCCGAGTTCGGGCGTCTGCGATGCACGCTTGATGAACGCCTGGGTTGCATCGGCGAGTGCCGCATAGCCGAGCGCGCCGCGATCCTCGAGCTGCATCTTGAAGCCGCCGAGCGTGCCGAGACCGAGCACCGGCGGCGGCGGGAACACGGCGATGAACGAACCCTTGATGCCCGCGTATTTCTGATTCAGCGCGCCCGCGATGGCATTTGCGGACAGCGCCTTGTCATGCACACGCTCCTTGAAGGGCTTCAACGTGACGAACACGATGCCCGCGCTCGACGAGTTGGTGAAGCCGTTCACCGACAAGCCCGGAAACTCCACCGCGCTTTCCACGCCGGGCTGCTTGAGCGCGATATCCGACATCTGACGGATCACGCCTTCGGTGCGGTCGAGCGATGCGCCGTTCGGCAATTGCGCGAAGCTGATCAGATACTCCTTGTCCTGCGCGGGCACGAAACCGCCCGGCACGACCTTGCCCATCAGCACGGCGCCGGCAAGCAGCACGGCATACACGGCCATCATCACTGCCTTGCGATTGATGACGCTCTTCACGCCCTTGCCGTACGCATCCGAGCCGCGATGGAACACCTTGTTGAAGCCGCGGAAGAATCCGCCGAACACGCGGTCCATGCCTCGCGTGAGCCAGTCCTTCGGCTCGTCGTGACCCTTCAGCAGCATTGCGGCGAGTGCGGGCGACAGCGTCAGCGAGTTGAACGCGGAGATCACCGTCGAGATGGCGATGGTCATCGCGAACTGCTTGTAGAACTGGCCCGTGAGACCCGACATGAACGCGAGCGGCACGAACACGGCGACCAGTGTCAGCGCAATCGCGATGATCGGCCCGCTCACCTCTCGCATTGCCTGATACGTCGCGTCTCTCGCAGATAACCCCGACTCGATGTTGCGCTCCACGTTCTCGACGACCACGATCGCATCGTCGACGACGATACCGATTGCAAGCACCATCCCGAACAATGACAACGCGTTGATCGAGAAGCCGAACGCAAGCAGCAGCGAGAACGTACCGACGATCGATACCGGCACCGCGAGCAACGGAATGATCGACGCGCGCCACGTTTGCAGGAACACGATCACCACGAGCACCACCAGCGCGATCGCTTCCGCGAGCGTGTGGATCACCGCTTCGATACTCGAACGCACGAACTGCGTCGGGTCATAGACGATCTGATATTCGAGGCCCGCCGGCATGTCGGCCTTCAGCTCCTTCATCGTCTTGCGGACTTCGTCGGAGATCTGCAGCGAGTTCGCGCCCGGCTGCTGATTGATTGCGATCGCAACCGCCGACTTGTTGTCGAGCAACGAGCGCAAGCCATATTCCGATGCGGCGAGTTCGACGCGTGCTACATCGGAGAGATGCGTGACCGCGCCATCCGGTGATGTCTTCAGCACGATGTCGCGGAACTCCGACTCGTTCTGCAAGCGGCCGCGCGCATTCACGTTCAGTTGCAGCGGCACGTTCGGCAGCGTCGGCGAACCGCCGATCACGCCGGCCGCGACCTGCACGTTCTGCTCGCGGATCGCGTTGACGACATCCGTCGCCGTCATGCCGCGCTGCGCGACCTTTTGCGGATCGAGCCATACACGCATCGAGTAATCGCCCGAGCCCCACAACTGCACTTCACCCACGCCCGCGATGCGTTCGAGCCGGTCCTTCACGTTGATCAGCGCGTAGTTGCGCAGATACGTCATGTCGTAACGGCCGTTGGGCGAGTTCAGGTGAACCACCATCGTCAATGTCGGCGATGACTTGATCGTCGTTACGCCCAGACGCTGCACGTCCTGCGGCAGACGCGGCAATGCCTGGTTCACGCGGTTCTGCACGAGCTGCGTGTTCTTGTCCGGATCGGTGCCGAGCTTGAACGTGACCGTGGTCGTGAGGTTGCCGTCGCTATTCGCTTGCGACTGCATGTAGAGCATGTCCTCGACGCCGTTGATCTGCTCTTCCAGCGGCGAGGCCACGGTCTCCGCGATCACCTTCGGGTTCGCGCCGGGATACTGCGCATGCACGACGACCGAAGGCGGCACGACTTCCGGATACTCGGAGATCGGCAGCTTGAACATCGCGATGATGCCCGCGAGCAGCACGACCACCGATAGCATGCCCGCGAAGATCGGACGGTCGATGAAAAATTTGGATATGTTCATGACGGATTCTGTCTGTTGCGGATGACGCGCATCACTGCGTGGATGCCGTCTTCACGGCGGGCGCGGGTGCAGCGCCGCTATCGTTCATCGCGACGTTGTTGGCCTTGATCACATCGTTGGGACGCACGCGCTGCAGGCCATTGACGACGATGCGCTCGCCCGGCTGCAGGCCCTTCGAAATGACACGCAAACCTTCATGCGTCTGACCGATCGTCACTTCGCGGTACTGCACGCGGTTGTCCTTGTCGACGACCATCACGTACTTCTTGTCCTGATCGGTGCCGATGGCTTCGTCTTCCACGAGCACGGCCGGGTGCGGCGTGCCGCCGCCCACTTTCACGCGCGCATAGAGACCCGGCACGAGCGTGCCGTCCGGGTTGTTAAAACGTGCGCGCACGCGGATCGTGCCGGAGGTCGTATCGAGCCGGTTATCGACGGAATCGACGACACCCTCGCGCGAATAGCCGTCCTCGTTCGCGAGCCCGAGCGACACCGGCACCGCGCTGCCCGCATCGCGGCCGAGATAACGCAAGTACGTCTGTTCATCGACATCGAACGATGCGTAGATCGGCGACACGGACACGAGCGTCGTCAGCAACGGCGCATTCGCACCCGTCGACACGATGTTGCCCACCGTGAGCTCCGCGCGCGACACGCGTCCCGCGACCGGTGCGACGATATGCGTGTAAGTGAGATTGATCTTCGCGGTTTCGAGCGCAGCCTGCGCGGCCTTCAGGTTCGCGACGGCCTCGCGCGCGGCGTTCTGCTTCTCGTCGTAGTCGCGCTTGGCGATCGCGTTATCGGCGAGCAGCCGTTCCGCGCGCGCTGCATCCGTCGACGTGTAGCCGTTGCGCGCCTGCGCCGCCGCGAGTTGCGCCTGCGCGCGATCCACTTCGGCTTCATACGGACGCGGGTCGATCGTGAAGAGCGCATCGCCCTTCTTCACGAGCTGGCCGTCCTTGAAATGCACCGCGACGATCGTGCCCGGCACGAGCGGGCGAATGTCGACGTGATCGACCGCTTCGAGACGGCCCGAATAGCTCTGCCAGTCGGTGATGGTCTTCGACACCACGGCCGCGACATCCACTTCCGTTGCGGTCGGACTGTGGGCGGCGGCTTTGGCTTCGTTCATCGCTGAGTCGCCGTGACCGCGCCAGGCGGTGTATCCGCCCGCGCCAACGATGATCAGCGTCGCGCCTAGCGCGGCGTAGATGCGTTTGCGAGTGAAAGACATGGTGAGAGGCTCCGGTTGATTTGAGATTGTTGTTGTGTGGTGCGTGCGTGGCGTGCCGTTTCTTGCGCTCACGTTTCAGCGCTTACTTCGCGCGCGCCAGCCGTTTTCTGAAGAACACGACGACATCGGCGAGCGCATCGGGATGCGCGGCGAGCGCCTGATGCGAGGTCTTGCCATGACGCGTCACTTCGGTCGGCACGCCCGCGGCGATCAGTTCGCCCGCGTATTTTTCCGCTTCGATATGCAGCAGATCGTGCTCGGCGCTCGCGATGATGGCGGGAGGCAGGCCACCGAGACGGCGCGATTCGAGCGGCGCGGCATACGGATGCAGGCGTTGCGAAGGATTCGGCAGATACGCGCGATACCACTGCGCGCATTCGCACGCTTCGAAATCGGGGCACAGCACTTTGCGTTCGTCGGCGAGGCGCGTCATGCTCGGATCGAGCAGCGGTGCGAGCAGCGCTTGCGCGGACATGCGAATATCGCCACGATCACGTGCGATCGCCGCGACGCAGGTCGCAAGATTGCCGCCCGCGTCGTGACCGGCAACGCCGATACGCTGCGGGTCCGCACGCTGCGCGCGGGCATTCGCGACGGCCCACTGCGCCGCGCGATAACCGTCTTCGGGCGCGGCGGGGAACGGAAACTTCGGCGCGAGCGAATAGCCGACCGATACGACCCAAGCCGGCGTATCGCGTGCGATCGTTGCGGCGGCGGTGTCCGCGTCATCGAGTCCGCCGCGAATAAAACCGCCGCCGTGGAAGTAAAGAACGATGGGCAGCACCGTGCCATCCGATGCGGGACGATAGCTGCGCAGCGTGATCGGCTGCGCGTGTCCCATGATGTGCACATCTTCGATGCACAAACGGGGGCTCGACTCCAGATCCAACAGTGATGCCATGGTTATTCTCGGTGCATGGCCCGTGCTGCAAGGCCTTCACGCATGAGTTGCGATGCTGCGAATTCTGGAGTCCGCGCCTTTTTTAATAAATGCCTATAATCCGGCAACACAATTCGGTCGCACCGAACAATCGTGGTTATCCCTTGCGATTGTTTATCCGGCTATTTTTTTAGCGCTCGCTTAAATAGTTGCGACGCTAAGCAAAGAAGGTGAGAGAACATGGATCGGCTACAAGCAATGCAGGTCTTCACCCGCGTCGTCGACACCAACAGCTTTTCGCGCGCAGCGGACACGCTCAATCTGCCGCGCGCCTCAGTCACGACGATCATCCAGAATCTGGAAGCGCATCTGAACGTGCGCCTGCTCCAGCGCACGACGCGCAGGCTCAATCTCACGCCCGACGGCGCCGCGTATTACGAGCGCTGCGTGCGCATCCTCGCGGATATCGAGGAAGCGGAAGGCTCGTTCTCGAACAATGGCAAAGGACCGCACGGCAAGCTGCGCGTGGATATGCCGGGCGCGATCGGGCGGCTCATCGTGATGCCGCAGCTATGCGATTTCCATACGCGTTACCCGGATATCGAACTCATGATGGGCTTCGGCGACAAGCCGGTCGATCTCATCCAGGAAGGCGTCGACTGCGTGATTCGCGTGGGCACGCTGCAGGATTCGAGTCTCGTCGCGCGCCGCATCGGCGTGTTTCAGGGCGTGACGGTCGCGGCCCCGCAATATCTCGAACGCAACGGCACGCCGAAAACGATCGAGGATTTGCAGAATCACACGGCGGTGAATTATTTTTCGAGCCGCACCGGGCGCGTCATGGATATGGACTTCGTCATCGACGATGAGACCATCGAAGTGAAGATGCGCGGCATGATCGCGGTGAACGACGCCGAAGCGTATCTGAGTTGCGGGCTGAAGGGCGTCGGCATCATTCAAGTGCCGCGCTTCATGGCGTTGCCGCATCTGCGCGCGGGCGAGCTCGTCGAAGTGCTGCCGCAATGGAATCCGCTGCCGATGCCTATTTCCGCGGTGTATCCGCATAACCGGCATCTGTCGCCGAAGGTGCGCGTGTTCGTCGACTGGGCAGCCGAGTTGTTCGAACGCTGCCCGCTTCTGCAAGGCCAGAAGGATGCGGAAGAACGCTGCCTGCCGACGAGCACGGCATCGCCCACGATCGTGCGGCATGGCACGCCGGAGGTTGCGGGCACCGAGGATGTCATTGCATAGCGGCTTTGCACAAGACCAACGATGAACGAAAGCATCACCGTGCGCCGCGTCGGCGCGAATGAAGCATCGGGGTATGTGGAAGCGCTGGCGGACGTGCTGATCGATTGCGTCGAAGGGGGCGCGTCGATCAGTTTCATGCTACCGATCTCGCGTGCCACAGCTATCGAATTCTGGACACGCGTGATGCACGGCATCGCGCGTGACGAGCGCATCCTGCTCGTTGCGGAGAACGCCGAAGGGCATGTTCTGGGCACGGTGCAGATCGTCACCGATCAGCCCGAGAATCAGCCGCATCGCGCGGATGTCGCGAAGATGCTCGTCGCGCGTCGGGCACGGCGACGCGGCATTGCACAGCGTCTGTTGATCGCCGCCGACGAAGCGGCGCGCGCCGCGGGCAAGTCGGTTCTCGTGCTCGACACCGTTACCGGCGGCGATGCCGAGCGCCTCTATGAACGCGCGGGATGGCAGCGTGTGGGCGTCGTGCCGAACTATGCATTGATGCCCGACGGCACGTTTTGCGGCACGACTTTCTTCCATAAGCAACTCGCTTAGCGGCGCGCAAACGCCCGCCCCACAAGCCTTCACGCGATTATTCGCCGAAATCGATAAATCTATTCGCTGATACGGCATTTATCCCCCTCTGCCACGCGACTACATTCATCCCTAACGCAGCGTGCTCATCCGTCAATTGCAATCCGCATTTGCCCGCACGCAGCATCGGAATGAAAGGAGTCGCAAGCATGAAGCAGCTCATCACGGGGTTTTCTCTCGCAGCCATTTCCGCCGTCGTCACGACAACCGCATTCGCGGAAGGCGGTCAGGGTATCGGCCGCGCAGGCACGTATCAGGTTCAGACGCAAACGCAAGCCACTTCGAGCGATACGCCGAAGACGCGCGCACAAGTTCGCGCCGAACTCGTGGCCGCCTATTCGAACGGTTCTCTGCCGGCATTGAACCGCAATTCGTATCCGGAACGCAGCATGTGGGGCGATGCCGTCGCCGCTCAAAGCGAGCAACGCGCACGCGATGCGGCGCAGGCGGAAGCGCGCAACCGTGAGATCGTCGAGTATGCCAACGGCTCGGCAACGCAAGGCAACGTAACGGCGCGCTGATCACGCCGTCAGAAGAAGATTCAAGAGGTCATCATGTTTGAAAACACATCACTCGATCAGTTCTCGCTTCTCGACGAACTTCCTGCACTGACGCCGGTATGGCATCCGTTCACGCAACACGCCGGGCATACGTCAACGGCTGCGCAAGACACGAAGCAAGAGACTACCGAACGCTCGCATCGGGCGTGACATGAAAGGCGCGGACAAAAGCCCGCGCCTTTTTTTCTTTAACTCAACCGCACGCCCCGATTTCGCCGCATGCCGTGCAGAAGTCGCAGCCATCCTTGCGGATCACTGCATTGGCACCACACGTCGCGCATTTTCGGCCGTGCATCAGGGGAAGGCTATGCGGATCGATCTCGCTTCGCGCGATACCCTCGGATACCTCTTCGCGTTCATCGGCTACAGCTACCGGATGCGGCGCGCCATCGGCACGCTTGCGCGCAAGCACGCGCGACGGTACCTGGTTTCCTTCTGCGTCGAGAAAACCGCGGCGATAAAGAATCTGCTGGATCGCATACGCTAGCGCCGCGACTTCCGAATCGTGCCAGCGCGGACTGCGATGTCCGTCGAGCCGTTCGACGTCGCCGAGACGCACTTGCCCGCGATCCCACGACACCTTGCGCATGTCCTGCAGCGTGCGCGCCGCGAAACCGCCGCGCGCGGCGAGCGAGAGCGAACGCATCGTCGCCGTGATCCATTGCTGTGATTCGTCGCGCTGCCCCGTGGGAATGAAGAACTCGATGGGCCGCTCGATCGTCACGTCCTCACCGCCGATTCGCCCGGTCACTTCGATGAACGACACCGCGAGATAAAGCGACTTCTTTCCCGCCTGCGTCAGATACTCGACCTTCTCGATGATGCCGGGCAACTCCCCTCTCGGCCGATGATCGATCGCAATGCGCAACGGATCGAGATCGAGCTCAGGGTCCGGTGAATCGCTCGGCGTCTCGGCGGGCGTGACGGAAAGCACCGCGCCCAGGGTCTCGTTGGGCCGGTATGTCGCGAGCCCCTTCAGTCCGCGCCGCCATGCTTCGAAATAAAGATCCTGAAACTTGTCGAACGGATAATCGGCGGGCACGTTCACGGTCTTCGAAATCGATGTATCGACGAACGGTTGCACCGCGGCCATCATCTCCATGTGATCGTGCGCGGACATCTCCAGTGCGCTCACGAAGTACTCGGGCAGCGCGTTCACGTCGCCGCCCATCTCGCGATAAAGCCGGTACGCATGATCTTCGACGGGGAAGGTCTGACGCGTGCCATCCGCCATGCGCTTCGTGCGTTGATAGGTCCACGAGAACGCCGGCTCGATGCCATTCGATGCGTTGTCCGCGAACGCGAGGCTCACGGTGCCCGTCGGCGCTATCGACAGCAGATGACTGTTGCGGATGCCGTGCTCGCGGATCGCGCTCTTGATGTCATCGGGCAGGCGCGAGGCGAACGTGCCCTCTTCCAGATAACGCTTCGCATCGAAGAGCGGAAACTTGCCGCGCTCTTTCGCGAGCTCGACCGATGCGCGATACGCCTCGTCACGCATCGTGCGTGCGACGCGTATAGCGAAGTCGCGCCCTTCCTGCGCGTCATAGCGCAGGCCGAGCATCACGAGCGTATCGCCGAGGCCTGTGAAGCCCACGCCGATGCGCCGTTTCGCGGCCGCTTCGCGCGCCTGCTCCTCCAGTGGCCAGAGCGTGACGTCGAGCACATCGTCGAGAAAGCGCACTTGCGTGCGCGTCGTGCGCGCGAGTGCGTCCCAGTCGAAGGACGGCGCGCCGCCGCGCATCTGCGCGAACGGATCGTGCACGAAGCGCGTGAGATTGAGCGGACCGAGATTGCAGCAGCCGTATGCGGGCAGCGGTTGTTCGCCGCACGGATTGGTCGCGCGGATCGATTCGACCGCGCGCAGATTGTTGTCGTCGTTCATGCGCGACATGAACACGACACCCGGCTCGGCGACATCGTAAGTCGAGCGCATGATCGTGTTCCATACTTCGCGCGCGCGCACTTCGCGATAGACCCAAAGACCGTCCTCGCGCTGATGCATGTCCTCGGCCGCGCGCTGCGCCGGTGAAGGCTCGGCCTTGTGCACGAGTTGCCAGGTGGCGTCATCGGCGACGGCCTGCATGAACTCGTCGGTCACCGCGACCGACACATTGAAATTGTTCCAGCGCCCTTTCGTATGTTTTGCCGCGATGAATTCGAGCAGATCGGGGTGCGAGCAATCGAGAATGCCCATTTGCGCGCCGCGCCGCGAGCCCGCGCTCTCGACCGTGCGGCACGATGCATCGAACACGTCCATGTAGCTGCATGGACCCGACGCCGCCGATCCCGTCGAATGCACGCGCGCGCCGCGCGGACGGATCGCGGAAAAGTTATAGCCGACGCCGCCGCCGCGACGCATCGTCTCGGCGGCCTGCAGCAACGCGACGTAGATGCCCGGCAAGCCGTTGGCATCGACGCTCTGTATCGCGTCGCCCACGGGCTGCACGAAGCAATTGATGAGCGTCGCGTCGATGCCCGCGCCGGCCGCGCTCATGATGCGTCCGGCGCCGAGCGCGCCGCGTTTGAAGTTATCGACGAACTCCGCTTCGATCTTCGCGCGCGCCTCTTTCGGCTCGGCAAGTGCGACACCGCGCGCCACGCGGCGATAAATATCCTCGACGCGCGTCTCGTCGCCCTTGGCATATTTTTCGAGCATCACGTCGATGGAGAACTGCTGCGGTGCGAGAGCGGTGCTGGGATTGTCTTCTGCCATGTCGGAGATCCTTTGATTGCTGCGCCTCGCGCGATGGGGTCGGAAAAGCGTTGCGCGCGCGGGCGTGAAGTGCCGCAAAGGCAATGCCCGACGATAGCGCGAATTCTCCGCGCTCGCCATCGAGCCGTTAAACTCGTCTGATCGAAACCAAAGCAATCAGCCGACCATACGCATGAACTCGCGTCATCCGCCGCTCTTCGGCATTTCGGGCCGCTCGGGCCAGGGCAAGACCACATTGATCGAAGCGCTGTTGCCGTGGCTGCGCGCTCGCGGCATCACGGTCAACGTCATCAAGCACAGTCATCACTCGATCGAACTGGAGCCGCCGGGCAAGGACAGTGCGCGCTTTCGCCGCGCGGGCGCAGGGGAAGTGCTGATCGCGTCGCCCTACCGGTATGCGATCGTGCGTGAGTTGAACGGCGACGCGGAGCCGCCGCTTGCCGAGCTGGCCGCGCGCCTGTCGCACGCGGACCTCGTGATCGTCGAAGGATTCGCGCGCGAAGCGATGCCGCGGCTCGAAGTCGTGCGGCCATCGGCGGGCCGCGATCCGCTCTACAGGACCGATGTGGAGATCGTTGCAATTGCAACCGACGATGCGGCCGCGATCGAGTCGAGCTTGCCGATGCTCGATCTGAGTGACATCGCGAGCATCGGCGCGTTCATCTGCGACCGCGTGGGCATCGTGCTGAAGGATCAGCTCGCGGCGAGACCGTGACGCGCCATCGCGAGCGCTTCCTTCAATACATCGTTATCGCCGATGTGATTCGCGAGCAGCAGCACGAGCTTCGCGTTGAGCATCTGGCTCGCTTCGTCGGAGAGTCCGTTGTGCGTATCGATGAGGCGCTCGTAGAACGCATCGTGATCCGCGATATTCAGTTCGAGATTGAGCTTCATACGATTCATCATCCGTTGCAGGTTGCACGTTTTACCGCGGCCGTAACCGATGCGGCATCGAAGGCGCGCCAGCGCGCACACACGTGTTGATCGGGACGCAGCAGATAGAACGTGCCGGGCCGTGCATCGAAGCGATGCGCGACCATGCCTTCCATATCTTCGATCACGGTGACGCCCGGCACGCTGCAAGTCATGCCTCGCGGCACGACGATGAGCGCGCGCACGGGCAACGGCGCGTTCGCTAACGCGGCGAGGCTTTGCGCGCAGACGTCGGGGCCGTGACCCAGTCCGCAGAAATAGATGCCAGTGAACGCGCCGCCGTGGGTCTGAGGCAAGAGCCACGCATCGCGGTCATCGACGCGCACGGGCGCATCCACGCACGGTGCGCCGGGAATCATCGCGCTATCGAAGGTGTCGCCTTCCGCATCGGGCGTATTGAGCGGCGAGTCGCGCAGCACCGCCGGCACCGAAAGACGTCCGCTGTTCGCCATGCGCCGCGCGAACGCGCAATCCTTCGCGAGATTGAGCGTCGCGTCGCGAAAGAGGCGTGATACCGCGCTCTTCGGCGTGATGAAGTCGGTGGCGCGTGTCGAGTTGAGGATGTTTTCGTCGGCGGCGTATTCGCGTTCCGATGCGTAGGTGTCGAGCAGCGTGTGCGGCGCGTCGCCGTTCACGACGAGCTTCAGCTTCCACGCGAGATTGTCCGCGTCCTGCACGCCGCTGTTCGCGCCGCGCGCCCCGAACGGCGACACGCCATGCGCCGCGTCGCCCGCGAAAATGATGCGCCCATGCCTGAAGCTATCCATGCGCAGGCACGAGAACGTGTACACGCTCACCCATTCCAGTTCGAATTCGGCGTCTTCGCCGAGCAGCGCCTTCACGCGCGGAATAACACGCTCGGGCTCTTTCTCCGCGACGGGGTCCGCGTCCCAGCCAAGCTGAAAATCGATGCGCCATACGTTATCCGGCTGACGATGCAGCAGCACCGACTGATTCCGATGAAACGGCGGATCGAACCAGAACCAGCGCTCGGTCGGAAACGGCGCCTTCATCTTCACGTCGGCGATCAGGAAGCGGTCCTTGAACGTGCGGCCGTGGCTGTCGAGACCGAGGCTCTTGCGCATCGGGCTGCGGGCGCCATCGGCGGCCACGACGTACTGTGCATTGAGCGAATAGCTGCCGTCCGGGGTTTCGACCTGCAATTCGACGTGATCTTCATGCTGCGTCACGCCGGTCACGTTGCTCTTCCAGCGTAATTGCAGTTGCTCGAGCTCCATCGCGCGTTCGGCGAGAAAGCCTTCGACGTAATACTGCTGCAGGTTGATGAACGCGGGTCGCGAATGCCCGGTTTCCGGCAGGAGATTGAACGTGTAGACGAGATCGTCATGCAGAAAGACCTTGCCGACATTCCAGCTCACGCCCTTCTCGATCATTCTGTGGCCGCAGCCGAGGCGATCGAAGATTTCCAGCGTGCGCTTGGCGAAGCAGATGGCGCGCGAGCCGGTCGAGACCGTGTCGTCGTTGTCGAGCAGCACGGTGCGCACGCCTTGCTGCGCGAGTTCGATCGCCGTTGCAAGACCGACAGGGCCGGCGCCGATCACGGCGACGGGATATGGCGATGACACGGGCGCATCGTGCTCGGGTGCGCGCTCGTAGTCGAAACGCAGACTGGCGTAGTTCACGGACATTCGATCGTCTCCATCGTCGGGCCTTTTGTCGTCTTTGCAAGACGCGTTCAGCTCGGGTGCGAATCTCTTCGCTCTGGGTTAGTTGTTTATCATTGTACAAGTGGTTTTATATTGTTGAATTTAGGTTTACCCGTAGGTTGGTTCCGTTTTGCGGGGTTGGGGTGGGGGTCGCCGGATCCCGGTTTCGTGTCGGTCTATTAGCTCTGCCCCTGTGCGGGGCGGCAGTCACTTTCTTTGCTGCTGCAAAGAAAGTAACCAAAGAAAGCAGCTCGTTTAAGCCCGCGGTCACACGCACGTTGGCCACGCTTGCCAGCCGTCAATGGCACTCGCCTAAGTGTCGCCCTCACAGGCCCCATCGGGCTTGGCTCGCGCACGGTCTGCCGCGCTAGAAGTTTGAGCGCGCTGGTTCAGCACCAAATCGCTTCGGCACAGCGCTACGCGCTGCCGTCGGGTATGCAAGGGAAACCAGCGGAATATATGTGCAGCGCGTTAAGATGGTGGCGTTAGCACGAAAGTACGCGCGGACCCGATTGACCCATCGGCCGCGAAGCGGGCCGGAGCTATCTGGTGCTGAACCAGTCTGTCTTGTGGTGCGATGTGTCAGACCGTGCGCGAGCCAAGCCCGGTTGGTCCTTCGAGGGCGACACTTAGGCGAGGGCCACCGCGAGCTGGCAAGCATGGCCAAACTGCGTGTGACCGCGGGCGGTGAAAAGCTGCTTTCTTTGGTTACTTTCTTTGCTGCTGTGTATAGACCGGGGACATGGTTGACACTTTCGTCGGGGACATAGTTGACACTTTGATCATCGGGTATCGGGCTGGTTCGGGTCAAACGTCATGAGTCGGTGATGC
>NZ_JAQQDB010000030.1:0-96260 GCF_046030135.1 Caballeronia jiangsuensis | reverse complement strand
CCTGACCGTTTTTCGTCGTGTTTTCGTCAAGGCACGCGCGGGCGGCAATTGCCGGGAAACCTTGTCAATTGGCGGTTCATACCCAATTAGGCAAAGCAATTGCTCTACAATCTTTCGTCTTCCGTCCGCGAGTAATCAATGGTTCCGCACCTAGTTACGGCGTTAAGTGGCCCGCTGCTCGACCTCGAGCGGAAAATTCTCGAGGCCATGCCTGCTATCGAGCGGTGGTTCCGGCTCGAATGGCAAGAGCACACGCCGCCGTTTTACTGCTCGGTCGATCTGCGCAACGCGGGGTTCAAGCTCGCGCCCGTCGACACCAATCTCTTTCCCGGCGGATTCAACAATCTGCCGCAGGAAGTGTTGCCGCTCGCGGTGCAGGCGGCGATGGCGTCCATCGAAAAAATCTGCCCCGACGCGAAGAATCTGCTCGTCATCCCCGAGCGCCATACGCGCAACGCGTTCTATCTCGAGAACGTCGCGCGCCTTGCGCTGATCATGCGGCAGGCCGGACTCAATATCCGCTTCGGGACGCTCGACGAGAACATCCACGGTCCGGTGACCATCGCGCTCGCTGATGGTCAGAAAATCGTGCTGGAGCCGCTCGAGCGCACGCCGCGGCGTCTGGGTCTGAAGAACTTCGATCCCTGCTCGATCCTGCTCAACAACGATCTCTCCGCCGGCATTCCGCATGTGCTGGAGAATCTGCACGAGCAATATCTGCTGCCGCCGCTGCACGCAGGCTGGGCCGTGCGCCGCAAATCGACGCACTTCTCCTGCTATGACGACGTCGCGAAGAAGTTTTCGAAGCTCGTCGAGATCGATCCGTGGATGGTGAATCCGTATTTCGCGCACGTGGAAGGCGTCGATTACGAAGCGCGCACCGGCGAGGAAGCGCTCGCCGAAGCCATCGACGGCGTGCTCAAGAAGATCGCGAAGAAGTATCGCGAGTACGGCATCAGCGAGCGTCCTTATGTCGTGATCAAGGCGGACGCCGGCACGTACGGAAAGGGCGTGATGACCGTTCACGACGCAAGCGAGGTTGCCGCACTGACCAAGCGCGAGCGCACGAAGATGAACGACGCGAAGGAAGGGCTGCAAGTCCACGACGTGATCGTGCAGGAAGGCGTGCATACGTTCGAGCGCGTGGAGAATGCGGTCGCCGAACCCGTGGTGTACATGATCGACCGGTACGTGGTCGGCGGTTTCTATCGCGTGCACGACTCGCGCGAACGCGATCAGAACCTCAACGCGCCGGGCATGCACTTCGTGCCGCTCGGTTTCGAGCACTCGGCGCTGCCCGACACGCACGCCAAACCCGGCGCCGCGCCACCGAATCGCTTCTACATGTACGGCGTCGTCGCGCGGCTCGGGCTGCTGGCGGCATCGCTCGAACTCGAGAAGACCGATCCGGAAGCCATTCAGGTGTGATGTGACGGCTTGCGGTAAGCTCGCAGGCCGCGCACCGAACTAGCGAATTCTCATGAACATCCTCTTTATCGCCGACCCGCTCGATCGTTTCAAGATCTACAAGGACACGACCTACGCGATGATGGCCGAAGCCGCGCGGCGCGGCCACGTGCTCTACGCGTGCGAGCCGCAGCATCTCGCGTGGACGGGCGTCAAGGTCGAGGCGAGCGTGCGGCGCATCGCGATCGTCGGCGACGAGGCGAACAGCGACCGCTGGCCGTGGTACGCGGCCGAGCAGGCGGAGCATCTGCCGCTCACGCATTTCGATGCCGTGCTGATGCGCAAGGACCCGCCGTTCGACCTCGAATACGTCAACGCTACCTGGCTGCTGGAGATCGCCGAGCGCAACGGCGCGCGCGTTTTCAATAAGCCGCAGGCGATCCGCGATCACTCGGAGAAGCTCGCGATCGCGGAGTGGCCGCAGTTCGTTACGCCGACGCTCGTCACGCGCGATGCGGCGCGTCTGCGCGCATTTCACGCCGAGCATGGCGACGTGATCCTCAAGCCGCTCGACGGCATGGGCGGCATGGGCGTGTTCCGCGTGAAGGCGGATGGCATGAATCTCGGTTCGATCGTCGAGATGTTGTCGGAGGACGGGGCGCGCACGGTGATGGCGCAACGGTTCATCCCCGAAATCACGGACGGCGACAAGCGCATTCTCGTGATCGGCGGCCAGCCCGTGCCGTACTCGCTCGCGCGCATTCCGCAGGGCAGCGAAGTGCGCGGCAATCTCGCGGCGGGCGGTCTCGGCCGTGCGCAGCCGCTGTCGGCGCGCGATCGTGAAATCGCCGAAACGCTCGGGCCGGTGCTGCAAGCGCGCGGCTTGCTGCTGGCCGGGCTGGATGCGATCGGCGACTACCTCACCGAGGTCAACGTCACGAGCCCGACGTGCTTCCGCGAGATCATGGATCAGACCGGCTTCGACGTCGCCGGCATGTTCATCGACGCGCTGGAGCGCGCGGTCCACTGAGTCCGCCGACGTACGGAACGCGCGCGGACGCTGCGTCAAACTCATCCCGGCGACACTGTTACAATTGACTGACCGGCGCCCGCTGTTTGGGGCGCCATCGCGTCTTAAAGCGTGGTTAAGCATCGAGGCGCAGGGTGGGTAATCGAGTGGACGCTGTTGATTTATGCCTGACCGGCGCCCACGTACGTGTTGTGTTTCGCGTCGCTCGCGCGTTTTCGAGCGAAATCTGACGTTATCGTCTGACTTTTGTCGATAATTTGTCGCTGGGGCAATATCCTGACATGGCTGGCATCCTGATCATCGCGCATGCACCTTTCGCCACCGCGCTACGCGAGTGCGTGGCCCATATCTACGGCGGTCTGCCGGCGCGCATCGGCGTCATCGATGTATCGCCGGACTGCGATCCGGTCGAAGTCCGCGCGTTCGCGCGCTCCGAAATCGATCGTCTGAAGGAAGACAACGGCGCCATTGTGCTGACCGATGTGTTCGGCGCCACACCAGCAAACATCGCGGCGAGCCTGCACGATACCGACGTGCGCGTGCTCGCCGGCTGTAATCTGCCGATGCTGGTGCGCGCTGTCTGCTACCGCGCGACGCCGCTCGACACGCTGACCGAAAAAATCCTGCAGGGCGGCTCGAAGGGCATCCAGGAACTGGATTCGTCCACGCCGCTCAATCCCTGCGCCCTTGCCACGAAAGCAGCCGGCTCGCCCGATCCGGCGTGCTCGGCGAGCGCGGATCTCGTCAGCGCGAAGGCCGCGAGCCACTGACGCCGCTCAATTCATCCATCTAGCGCTCGGAGCATCATGCTGCAACAAGAAACAACAATCGTGAACAAGCTGGGGCTCCACGCACGCGCTTCGGCCAAGCTCACACAACTGGCGGGCAACTTTCAATGCGAAATCTGGATGAGCCGCAACGGCCGCCGGATCAACGCGAAGAGCATCATGGGCGTGATGATGCTGGCGGCGGGCATCGGCAGCACGGTGACGATCGAAACTGAAGGCGCCGACGAAGCCGAAGCGATGCAGGCGATTCTCTCGCTGATCGCCGACAAATTCGGGGAAGGCCAGTAAGCGCTTGTACGCCGTATCGATTCAATGAAAAGCCGCGCATCGACGCGGCTTTTTCGTATCCGCGTCATGCGTTCGCGTAATTCCGTGCAACCGTCGCGGCCCTGATGCCGCAGTGTGTTCAGGGACTTACCACGTCAATCGAACTTATAATGGACGCGCGGTTTGCGCCCGCCGAGGGGGCTCCTTGGCAGACCGCGACAATCAAAATTAGAGGAGGTGCGCGTGTCCTTCACGCTGCATGGAATTCCCGTCTCGCGCGGCATCGCCATTGGGCGCGCGTACCTGATCGCGCCCGCAGCGCTCGACGTAGACCATTATCTGATCGAACCGGATCAGATCGACGCTGAAATCGCTCGTTTTTACGCGGCGCAGGCGGGCGTGCTCGCCGAGCTCGAAACACTGCGCGAAGATCTTTCCGCCGACGCGCCCAGCGAAATGAGCGCGTTCATCAATGTTCACACGATGATCCTGAACGACGCCATGCTCGTGCAGGAAACCATCGATCTCATCCGCACGCGCCGTTACAACGTCGAGTGGGCGCTCACCGAACAACTGGAAATCCTCGGCGGCTATTTCGATGAAATCGAGGACGAATACCTGCGCGAGCGCAAGGCGGATGTCGAGCAGGTCGTCGAACGTCTGCTGAAGGCGCTCGCAGGCGCGCCGACGGCCGCGTCGCTCGTCGTGCATACGGCCGCGAGCAACGGCCATAACGAGATGATCGTCGTTGCGCACGATATCGCGCCGGCGGACATGCTCCAGTTCAAGACGCAGGCGTTCAAGGGCTTCGTCACCGATCTGGGCGGCCGCACATCGCACACGGCGATCGTCGCGCGCAGCCTCGGCATTCCGGCGTCCGTCGGCGTGCAGCAGGCGAGCGCGCTGATTCGCCAGAACGATCTCATCATCGTGGATGGCGATCATGGCATTGTCATCGTCGATCCTGCGCCGATCGTCCTCGAAGAATATTCGTACCGGCAAAGCGAGAAGGTGCTCGAGCAGCGCAAGCTGCAGCGCCTGAAGTTCTCGCCGACGCAAACGCTTTGCGGCACGAAGATCGAGCTGTGCGCGAATATCGAACTGCCGGAAGACGCGCAAGTCGCGGTCGAAGCGGGCGCGATGGGCGTGGGCCTGTTCCGCACTGAGTTCCTCTTCATGAATCACAAGGACCAGTTGCCGGAGGAAGAGGAGCAGTTCGAGGCGTACAAGCGCGCGGTCGAGCTGATGAACGGCAAGCCGGTGACGATCCGCACGATCGACGTCGGCGCAGACAAGCCGCTCGATTCGATGAGCGGCGGTGACGGTTACGAAACCGCGCCCAATCCCGCGCTCGGCCTGCGCGCGATCCGCTGGAGCTTGTCCGAGCCTCAGATGTTCATCACGCAGTTGCGGGCGATCCTGCGCGCGTCGGCGTTCGGTCCGACCAAGATTCTGATTCCGATGCTCGCGCATGCGCAGGAAATCGACCAGACGCTCGATCTGATCCGCGAGGCGAAGCGTCAGCTCGATGAAGAAGGCGTCGCGTATGACCGCCAGGTACAGGTCGGCGCGATGATCGAGATTCCAGCTGCGGCCATCGCGGTGAGGCTGTTTCTGAGCAGGCTCGATTTTCTGTCGATCGGCACGAACGACCTGATCCAGTACACGCTCGCGATCGATCGCGCCGACAACTCGGTCGCGCATCTCTACGATCCGCTGCATCCGGCGGTGCTGAATCTGATCGCGTTCACCTTGCGCGAAGCGAAGCGAGCGGGCGTGCCGGTGTCGGTGTGTGGGGAAATGGCGGGCGATCCCGCCGTCACGCGCCTGCTGCTTGGGCTTGGGCTGACCGAGTTCTCGATGCATCCGAGCCAGTTGCTTGTCGTGAAGCAGGAAATCTTGCGGTCGAATCTGAAGGCGTTTGAGAAGCCGGTCGCGGATGTGATGGCGGCGTATGAGCCTGCGGAGTTGCAGGCCGCGCTCACCGCGTTGCAGAAGATTTAGCGTTTTCGCCGGATCCCGATGGCGTGTCGGTTTATTAGCACTGCCCCTCCCCGGGGCGGGGGTCACTTTCTTTGCTGCTGCAAAGAAAGTAACCAAAGAAAGCAGCTCGTTCAGGCCCGCGGTCACACGCACTTTGGCCATGCTTGCCAGCCGCAAGTGGCACTCGCCTAAGTGTCGCCCCCAAAGATCCAATCGGGCTTGGCTCGCGCACGGTCTGACGAGCCAGAAGTTATAGCGCGCTGGTTCAGCACCAAATAGCTTCGGCACAGCGCTGCGCGCTGCCGTAGGGTATGCAAGCGAAACCGACTAACGACGAAGGCAGTGAGATGGCGGCGTTAGCTAGAGAACACGCGCGGACCCGATTGACCGATCGGCCGCGAAGCGGGCCGGAGCTATTTGGTGCTGAACCAGTTTCTTGTGTGGCGCGATGGGTCAGACCGTGCGCGGTCCAAGCCCTTATCTGCTTGCGGGGGCACTTGCTACAGCAGGGCCATTAGGCCAATCGCCTGTGCCGCGGCCGGTGTGAAGTGCTTAGGCTGGGGATAGCTGCTTTCTTTGGTTACTTTCTTTGCAGCAGCAAAGAAAGTGACCCCCGCCCCGGGGAGGGGCAGTGCTAATAGACCACCACGAAATCGGGATCCAGCGAAAACCAGATCCATCGCGCAAGCATTTCCATAGCGAAAATGCCAAACACGCTCTAGACCAGCCCGTGATCAACGATCAGCCGTTCCACCTGCGCGATAACCTGCTCGGGTGAGATCGCCGTGCTGCATTGAAAGCGCCCGGGTGTGTCGCGGCGGCGCGGACACCACAGAAAGTCCCGGTCATCGAAATCGCAGGTCGTGTCGTTGAAGCAACTGTTGCATGCGTGAAAGTTGATCACACGATACGGTGTGCGGAACTCGGTATGCGGATGACTGAAGCCGCTGATCATCACCACTGGCGTTCCCATTGCCCACGCAAGCCACGACAGTCCACTCCCCAGTCCCACGAAAAAGTCCGCGTGCTTGAGCAGACTCGCGCGCTCCTCGAGCGGATGATTCCCCGTAAAGTCCTCGCAGCCTTCCGGCATCGTGTTGATGACGCCATCGCCGCCGAACTCGCGATGCTGATCGATGCAGAGCACGCGATATCCCCGCGATTTCAGATGAGCGATCAGCACTGTCCAGCCACGCGGGTTGTTCCAGTACTTGCACTGTGCCGTCGATTGCGTCGCGATGCAGACGTAGCGCTCAACCACGCGCCGCGCCGACTCCGCAACGACGATGTTCGGCCGCCGCTCCTCGCATGGCACGCCGAGCAGATAAGCGGCCGCGTCCTGCAGGCTGCTCATCCGCGGGTCGGTCGGCTGATGATCGCGATCGGTGTACGGAGAGAAAAAACCGAGATGGTAGGTGGCGTAGAACGGTTCATCGATCGAATCGGCGGATTCAGACGACACGAAGCGGATCGCCGGGTAGCCCTTCACGAATAGCGCTTGCAGATGCGCGGGCAGCACGACGTGAACTTCGCACTGCTCCTGTAGCCGGAAGGCTTCCACGGCCGGCATCCACGCGAGCGTGTCGCCGAGCGCCGTGCCGGAAGGATGGATCAGGACATGGCGGCCGCGTGCGTCGTAGGCGTGGTGAAAAACGAGGCGTTCGCGGTCGATCACCTGGAGTTCGAAGCGCACAAAATACTTGCGCCGGCTCGTGACGATCGAATTCGCTTCGACGCGCTCGTCGAAAACCTGGCTGAAGGTGTCCAGATCGACCATGCGGACTCGCCATCCGTCGACCGGAACCTGCACGCGGCAACCGTAGTTGAAATCGTAAAGGATGCCTTCCGGTCCAGCGAGTTGAGGAAGCGATGGCCGGACGAACGCGCTGTGCGTGAGTCCGCGCTGCGTGCTTGGCGCTGGAGTGACGATGCTCAAGTGACGATCCGGTCTGTGACGGATCGGACAGCTTAAGTGGATCGTCCGGAAGGCGGCTTAGGACTCGACCTAATCAGCGCGCCGCTTCCCGCATCTTCATGTTTCCGCAAACCGGGCAATCCGGCTGCCGCGTGATCTTCATCGTGTTCCATTCCATGCGCAGCGAGTCGAGCATCATCAGCCGACCCGCGAGCGTTTGGCCGAAGCCGCCGATCACGCGCAGCGCCTCGGCCGCCTGCATCGCGCCGATGATGCCGACCGTCGGCGCGAACACGCCCATCGTCGAGCACGCGACTTCCTCGAACGTCTGATCCGGCGGGAACACGCACGCGTAGCACGGCGAATCCGGCGAGCGGAAGTCGAAGGTGCTGATCTGTCCGTCGAAACGCAACGCCGCGCCCGACACAAGCGGCACGCGATGCGCGACGCAGGCCGCGTTGATCGCGTGGCGCGTCGCGAAGTTGTCGCTGCAATCGAGCACGACCGAAGCGCCGGGCATGTTGGCGTCGAGCCAAGCGGCGTCCGCGCGCGCGGCCACCGCGATGACTTCGACGCCGGGATTCAGCGCGTTCAGCGTCTCGCGCGCTGACTCCACCTTGAGCGTGCCGACCGATCGCGTCATGTGCACGATCTGCCGCTGCAGATTCGTGAGATCGACGGTATCGGCATCGACCAGCGTGATCTTTCCGATACCCGACGCCGCGAGATACATCGCCGCGGGCGCGCCCAGGCCGCCAGCGCCGATGATGATCGCGTGCGCGTCGAGAAAACGCTCCTGCGCCTCGATACCGATTTCATCGACGAGGATATGGCGGGAGTAGCGAAGGAGTTGATCGTCGTTCATTGCGGAAAGAATCGGCTTGCTCGAACGAAGCATTCTAAGCGCGCAAAAGAGAAAAGGCTTCGCAACATCATGCTGCGAAGCCTTTTGCAGGACTAGAGGAAAATTACTTCGATTGCTGCGCGGTCGGCGACGAAGCCGGTTGCGCGCCCGACGCCGGCGCGGAGCCCGGCGTGGCCGGCAGCGCCGGAGGCGCCACGACAGGCGCGGAAGCCGAACGCGGCGGCTTGTTCTGCGCGAGCTTGCGTTCGCTGTACGACTTCGACTCCACGACCTGCTTGCCTTCGAGCTTGTTCAGCCCCTGCTGGAGCATGAAGTCGTCCGAACTGCCGAACTCGACCGGCTTGCGCTCGCGATCCTTGCGGCGCTGCTCGGGCGTCTTCTTGTCGTTCTGCTCTTCGAGAATGCGCAGTTGCTCAAGGCGATCCGCCTCGCGCTGTTCCTGTTCCTTCTTCTCGTTCGGATCCTGCGTGTTGGCGAGGTGGTTCGAGTAATCGACTTCGCGCGTGACGAGCGCGTCATCCGGATCGCCGTCCGCGTATTGATCGACCGGAACGTCCGGGCGCACGCCCTGGTTCTGGATCGACTTGCCGCTCGGCGTGTAGTAGTAGGCGGTCGTCAGGCGCAGCGCGGAGTCGGCGGTCATCGGGCGAACCGTCTGCACGGAACCCTTGCCGAAAGTCGTCTTGCCCACGATCAGCGCGCGGTGATGATCCTGCAGCGCGCCCGCGACGATCTCCGAAGCCGACGCCGAGTATGCGTTGGTCAGCACGACCATCGGCACCTTCTTGAAGATTTCCGGCACGCTCTTCAGCGGATCGGAATCGAAAGAAGGCAGACGGTAGTTGTCGTAGGTGTCGCGGAAGGTCTGCTTCGCGTCCGCGATTTGTCCATTGGTCGACACAACCACCGCGTTGTCCGGCAGGAAAGCACCCGCAACGCCGACCGCGCTTTGCAGGAGGCCGCCGCCGTTGTTCCGCAGGTCGAGCACGAGACCCTTCAGATTCGGCTGCTGACGCGCGAGATCCTGCAGCTTCGCCGCGAGATCAGGCACCGTGCGCTCCTGGAAGCTCGTGATGCGGATATAGCCGTAGCCCGGCTCCGGCACCTTCATCTTCACGGACTGCACGCGGATCACGGCGCGCGTCACGGTGAGCGGGAAGGTGCGGTCGTCGCTCTTGCGGAAGATCGTGAGCGTGACTTTCGTGCCCGGTTCGCCGCGCATCTGCTTCACGGCTTTATCCAGCGTCATGCCGCGCACCGGCTTGTCGTTGATGCGCGTGATGAGGTCGCCCGGACGAATGCCGGCGCGGAACGCAGGCGTGTCCTCGATCGGCGAGATCACCTTGATGAGCCCGTCTTCTGAAGAGATCTCGATGCCGAGACCCGCGAAGCGACCCTTGGTCTGCTCCTGCAGTTCTTCGTAATCGGTCTTGTCGAGATAGGACGAGTGCGGGTCCAGACTCGACACCATGCCTTTGATGGCGGCGGTGAGGAGCTTTTTATCGTCGACGGGTTCGACGTATTCGTGCTTGATTTGCCCGAAAACTTCGGCGAAAAGCCGCAATTGTTCGAGCGGCAGCGGCGAGGAGGCGGATTGCTGTGCGGATGCGGAAATCTGCAGCGTCGCGAGTGCGCCGGCAGCAATGCCTGCGGCGATCAGGCCGAAATTTTTCAGGTTCATTCGCATAGAGAGTGCGGTCGGACTCGAATGAGCAGCATCGTAGGTGACGGGCCAGTATACCCGGTCGTCTCAATTAACGACTTAAACGCAACTTAAATGCCCGAGGCTTCGACGCCTCGCAGCGTAGGGTTGCGCACGTTTCAACGCGAATATGTCGATGCCGCCGGCAGGCCGTCAGCCGCGCGTCATATGCGTCGAGGGCGCTTTTTACAGCACGCTCGACGCGCGGATTGCATCGCGGGATCAGGACACTGCGGCCCGCGATACGACGTCAGCCCGCCTTGCCCTGCTTGGCGACAGCGGCCTGCGCGGCCGCGATGGCTTCCGGATCGCCCAGATAGTAATGCTTGATGGGCTTCAGATTTTCGTCGAGTTCATAGACGAGCGGCACGCCGTTCGGGATGTTCAGTCCGACGATGTCGTCATCGGAGATATTGTCCAGATACTTGACCAGCGCGCGGATCGAGTTGCCGTGCGCCGAGATCACGACCTGCTTGCCCGACTTGATGGCCGGCGCGATCGACTCGTTCCAGACCGGCAGCACGCGCGCGACGGTGTCTTTCAGGCACTCGGTGAGCGGCAACTGCTCGCGCGGCACCTTGGCGTAACGCGGATCGTTGAACGACGCGCGCTCGTCGCCCGGTTCGAGCGCGGGCGGCGGCGTGTCGTAGCTGCGGCGCCATACGAGCACCTGATCGTCGCCGTACTTCTTCGCCGTTTCGGCCTTGTTGAGGCCCGCGAGCGCGCCGTAGTGCCGCTCGTTCAGACGCCACGAATGCACGACCGGGATATACATCTGGTCCATCTCGTCCTGCACGTGCCACAGCGTGCGGATCGCGCGCTTGAGCACCGACGTGTAGGCGATATCGAACGTATAGCCAGCTTCCTTCAACAGCACGCCGGCCTGGCGCGCTTCCCGGTTGCCCTGCTCGGTCAGGTCGACGTCGACCCAGCCCGTGAAGCGGTTTTCCTTGTTCCACGTCGATTCGCCGTGGCGGATGAGCACTAGCTTGTACATGATTTCGGTCGGTCAGTTGAAAAAGCGGGTGCGCCGATCGCACCCCGTCATCCTGCACGCACGGACGGGGTGTCGCCATCGGCCGGACGGCGGAGGCCATCGCGGGAAACGGTTATTTTATAATGCTCCGATTGCGCCTATTTCCCTTTCTTCCTTTCCTACTAAATTTCGGCGGCCCTGACGTGAAGTTTTTCACCAATTACACGAATATCGCACTCATCGTCGTCGCGCTCGTTTCCGGCGCGCTGCTCCTCTGGCCCGCCATCATGCGGCGCGGGCGCGGCGGCATTTCCCCCGCCGAAGCCACCACGCTCATCAACCGGCGCAACGCCGTGATCGTCGATCTGCGGTCCGCCGCGGAGTTCGCCAAGGGACATCTGCCGCAGGCACGAAACGTCGAATTGACGGAGCTTCAAGCAAAAATCGGCCAGATCGCAAAGAATAAGAGCAATCCGGTCGTGCTCGTTTGCCAAACCGGTCAGGAATCGCAGCGCGCGAGCCGCGCCGTGTCCGAGGCGGGTTACGCCGAGGTCCACGTTTTGCAAGGCGGAGTCGACGCCTGGCAAAAGGCCGGCATGCCGGTGGTGAAACAAGGAGCAGTCAAGTGAAGAAAGTGGTGATGTACAGCACGGTCGTGTGCCCGTATTGCCAGATGGCCGAACGTCTTTTAAAGTCCCGCGGGGTCGAAACAATCGAGAAGATCCTGATCGACCGTGAACCGGGCCGGCGCGAGGAAATGATGACGCGCACGGGCCGGCGCACCGTGCCGCAGGTTTATATCGGCGAAACGCATGTCGGCGGCTACGACGATCTGTCCGCGCTCGACCGCAAAGGCGGTCTCGTGCCGCTGCTCGAATCCGCGTGAAGACACACTCGCGGCGCGCTTCTACGTGAAAACGCGCGCCGCATACCGATTTACCTAGGAAATCACTATGTCCGACGAGAACAATCAGCCGTTTTTCAACATCCAGCGCATCTATCTGAAGGACATGTCGCTCGAGCAGCCGAATTCGCCGGCCATTTTCCTCGAGCAGGAAATGCCGTCGGTCGAAGTCGAAGTCGACGTCAAGGCAGACCGCCTCGCCGAAAGCGTCTTCGAAGTGCTGGTCACGGGCACCGTGACGGCGAAGGTCGCGGGCAAGGTCGCGTTCCTGATCGAGGCGAAGCAGGCAGGCATCTTCGATATCCGCAACATTCCGGCCGATCAGATCGATCCGCTCGTCGGCATCGCATGCCCGACCATCCTGTTCCCGTACCTGCGCTCGAACATCGCCGATGCGATCACACGCGCCGGTTTCCCGCCGATCCACCTCGCGGAAATCAACTTCCAGGCGCTGTACGAGCAACGCATCGCCCAGCTCGCAAGCGCGCAGGAAGGCGCGGCGAACGGCGCGACGCATTGACGCCAACGCTGCCGAACCGGAGCCGAGCATGAAAGTAGCCGTTCTCGGCGCCGGCGCGTGGGGCACCGCTCTTGCGGGCCACCTCGCAACCCGGCACGACACGACGCTCTGGGCGCGCGACGCCGCACTCATCGAATCCCTCTCCCGCACGCACGAAAACACGCGCTATCTCGAAGGCGTGGCGTTGCCGCACGCGCTCGATTTCGAGGCGGACTTCAACGCGGCGCTCGCACATGCGTCGGCGGACGACGCGCTGTGTGTCGTCGCGACACCCGTCGCCGGCTTGCGCGCGCTGTGCCGCGCGATGCGGCAGGCGGGCGTCGTGCCGGCGCATATCGTCTGGCTGTGCAAAGGCTTCGAGGCGGATACGCAGTGTCTGCCCAATGAAGTCGTCGCCGCCGAACTGCCCGGGCACCGCAGCAACGGCACGCTGTCCGGCCCTAGCTTCGCGCGCGAAGTGGGGCAGGGCCTGCCGGTCGCGCTGACCGTCGCGAGCACATCGGCGCAACTCGGCGCGCGCACGGTCGCGGCGTTCCATCACGGCGCGATGCGCATCTATACCGGCGACGACGTGATCGGCGTCGAAGTGGGCGGCGCCGTGAAGAACGTGCTCGCGATCGCGACAGGCATTTCGGATGGCCTCGGCCTCGGCCTGAATGCGCGCGCGGCGCTGATTACGCGCGGGCTCGCGGAGATGTCGCGTCTGGGCGTCGCGCTCGGCGGCCGCGCGGAGACGTTCAACGGTCTGACCGGGCTGGGCGATCTCATTCTCACGGCAACGGGCGATCTGTCGCGCAATCGGACGGTCGGCAAGCAACTCGCGAGCGGACGCACGCTCGACGAGATCCTCGCGGCGCTCGGTCACGTCGCGGAAGGCGTGCGATGCGCGCGCGCCGTGCTCGGACTCGCGCAATCGCGTGGCATCGACATGCCGATCACGCAGGCGGTATGCCGCGTGCTCTTCGATAACGTGGCGCCGCGCGATGCGGTGCAGGCATTGCTCAGCCGGGACGCGAAGGCCGAGTAGCTCCGCGTTCATCCGCGAGGAGGTTGCGATGGTCAGGCTGGAAGCACAGGTCGTCGACATCACCACGCTGAAAGTGGACGCCATCGTCAACGCGGCGAACAAGTCGTTGCTCGGTGGCGGAGGCGTCGACGGCGCGATCCATCGAAAGGCGGGGAAGGGGTTGCTGCGTGAGTGCGAGACGCTCGGCGGCTGCGAAACCGGCGACGCGAAAATCACCGGCGGCCACGATCTCCCCGCGAAGCACGTGATTCACGCGGTCGGTCCGCGCTGGAGCGGCGGCCACAAGAAAGAGCCGGAATTGCTCGCGAGCTGCTATCGCCGCTCGCTCGAAGTCGCTCAGGAAGCCGGCTGCACGTCGATCGCGTTTCCCGCGATCAGTTGCGGCATCTATCACTTTCCGCCGGAGCAGGCCGTGCAGATCGCGGTGCGCACGGTCATCGAGACCCTGCCTTCCACGCCGGCCGTGCAGCACGTTATCTTCGCGTGTTTTCTGAAGGACATGCTCGCGCTCTATCAGGCCGAGCTGGCTGCTCAGGCGCCGCCTTCGAAACCCGCCTGACGCCACGCTTCGAACGTCACGATCGCCACCGTATTCGACAGATTCAGGCTGCGATTGCCGGGCCGCATCGGCAGGCGCACGCGCTGCTCGGTCGGAAAGCGTTCCAGCAATGCGGGCGCGAGGCCGCGCGTCTCTGCGCCGAACACGAACCAGTCGCCCGTTTTGAACGCGTGATCGAAGAACGGCGTCGAACCGCGCGTCGTGAAAGCGAACATGCGCGTGACATCCGGTGCTTCCCTGGCGATGAAAGCATCCCAGTTCGCATGGACGTTCATTTCGGCGTACTCGTGATAGTCGAGGCCGGCGCGGCGCATCTTCGCATCGTCGAGCGGGAAGCCGAGCGGCTCGATCAGATGCAGGCGCGCGCCCGTGTTCGCGCACAGGCGGATCACGTTGCCGGTGTTCGGCGGAATTTCGGGTTCGACGAGTACGACGTTGAACATGGATTGCTGTGGATGAAAGTAGTTAATCTTTTGGCGTACGGAGCGCCACGAAATTGCTGACGCGCCGCGCGCCGGCAAGCTTGAGCGTGCGGGCGAGGGCGTCGAGCGTTGCGCCGGAAGTCATCACGTCATCGACGACGCCGACGTGCTTGCCACGCACATCGCCCGAAACGGCGAACGCGCTCGCGACGTTGCGGCGGCGCGTTTCCTGATCCAGACGCGATTGTGCCGACGTATGCCGGACCCGCGTGACGATCGACGCATCGGCTCGCACGCTCATCATGCGCGCGAGCGGACGCGCGATGGCCCACGCCTGGTTATAACCGCGCGCGACGAGCCGCGTATGCGACAACGGCACCGGCACGATCAGGTCCGGCCTGGGCAGATCGCTGTCCTCAAAAACCGCGCGCAGATTCCGCGCAAATGCTTCGCCCGCCGCAAGCAGCGCACGAAACTTCAGCTCGACGGCGAGTGTATCGAGCGGCGCGCGATAGTCGGCCAGCGCGAGCGTGTCGTTGAACGCGGGCGGCGATTCGAGGCACGCGCCGCAATGCAGGCGCGCGTTCTCGCGTTCACGCCGGATGGCCGACGCCGCCATCGGCAACGCGCAGGTCGCGCAGCGCAGACGCGGTTCGTTCCAGTACTGCGCATCGCAACCGTCGCACAGCACTCTTTGCGACAAATTGCCGCATAACGCGCATTGGCTCGGCAACGCGCGGGCGGCGAGCCGAAGCGCGGCAGACGCGAATCCGCGAAGGCGCGCTGCTGTGGGCGTCTGGGATGGAAGGCGGATGCTGTCGGCTTTCATGACGGCGAGATCGGAAAAATCACGGCTCGAAGCGCTAAACACGCGCATTCTTTGCGCTTCAGGAAGCGTTTATGCCTCGTATCAGCACTTCGCATGGGTTGTTTTCGAGACGACCGAGTATACTTCGCACTCTCCGCGAAAAGATCGACATGTCCCCGACATCCCCTGAAACCAGCCGTTCGGCCTATGATCCGCGTCGTTTGCGCGCGATCTTCGATGGTCGCGCCGCCACCTTCGACGAGGTCGCGTTCCTGCCGCGCGAAATCGCGGAGCGCATGCGCGAGCGGCTCGAATACATCAAGGTCGCGCCGATGCGCGTCCTCGATGCGGCGTGCGGCGTCGGAGCGGACCTGGGCGGTCTGCGGGAACGTTTTGCAGAGGCGTCGGTGACCGGCGTCGACATTTCGTCCGCGATGCTCGCGCGCGCCCGCGTCGCCGAAGCCGCGGACCTCGACAATGGCGCGGGCTGGCGCCGCTTTCTTCCATCGACGCTCGCGAAGGCCTTCGGCGCACGCGGACCGCAACTCGCGCAGGCTGATTTTTCCGAGTTGCCGTTCGCTCCGGGCGCATTCGAGTTGCTGTGGTCGAACCTCGCATTGCACTGGCATCCGCGTCCGGACCTCGTTTTCCCTGAATGGCAGCGCGTGCTCAAGGTGAACGGCCTGCTGATGTTCAGCACCTTCGGCCCGGACACGCTGCGTGAACTCAGAGCCGCATATCGCGAAGCCGAACGCACGCTCGGGCTCGACCCTGAACCGCACACGATCGATTTCGTCGACATGCACGATCTCGGCGACATGCTCGTGGAAAGCGGCTTCGAAATTCCGGTGATGGATCAGGAAGTGCTGACCATCACGTACAAGTCGCCCGAATCGCTCTTCGCCGACGTGACGCGCTGGGGCGCGTATCCGTTCGACCGCGCGTCCGGCGCAGGCCGCGCGGATGCGAAGGTCGTGCGCGGCGCGGTGCATCAGGCGCTCGAAGCGCTTCGCCACGACGACGGCACGATCCCGCTCACATTCGAAGTGATCTACGGTCACGCATGGAAAGCAGTGCCGCGCACGACGGCGGAAGGGCACGGCATCGTGCGTCTGGAAGATATTGGACGAGGCTCGAAACCGAAACGCTGAATCGGTAAAGAGCGCGGTTGTTATGTCTGAAATTTGCGCAAAAAAAGCGCGCAAAAAGGTGCGTCAAAAAGGCGCAGAAGCTTGTGGCGCTTGGCTTTGCGACGTTACGACCCTTGCTTGTGGATGCCACTTAAGACGCCTATAATGCGTCAGTTTGTCGCCTGGTCTGTCACAAATTTGGGCGAAATCCGAGCGAAAGTATGCGATTGCGTGCGGATTGATGGAGGCAGCGATGCAAGCCAGCCAGACGCTGACGGAGTCCGAGCCGGTCATCAAAGACTGGCTGATGAAGCGAAACTGCTCGGTGTCGCCGCGCCAGTTCGTGGGCTTCTATTTGTCGCTTGCGCTGTTTTCGCTGGCAATCGCAACGCCGCTGTTCCTGAATGGCGCCTGGCTGGTGCTGCCGTTCACCGGAGTCGAGTTGACGGTCGTGGGCATCGCGTTCCTGATTTACGCGCGCCATGCGGTCGACTACGAACGAATCCGGTTGTATCAAAACCGGTTGTTGATCGAACAGATGAACGCCGAAGAGCTGACGCAGTTCGAGTTCAACCCGCGCTGGGTGCGGGTTGAAACGGGCGCGACGCCGAGGGAGCCGCTCACGATCGTATCGCGCGGTCAATCGGTGAAAATCGGACAACACCTTGCACAGCATCGTCGCAAACAATTTGCTGCCGAGTTGCAGGCGTCGCTGAGACGCCTTTGAGAGGAGCCGGCAGGCGCGCGATGTCACGGGGGTCGAGGGTTTGAATGGAAAATTTGGGTAAGGATGCTATGAAAACAATCAAGCGAGCCCTCTCGGGCGTGCTGGCGGCAGGCACACTGCTCACCGCCTGCGCGGCCCTGGCGGTCGAAAACAGTCCAGGCGGTCCTGCTGTCAACGAGATCAACTTCCAGCAGCCTGTGACGAAGATCGCCGAGGAGCTCTACGGCCTCCATATCTTCATGCTCATCATCTGTACCGTCATTTTCTTGGGCGTGTTCGGGGTGATGTTCTATTCGCTGATCGTCCATCGCAAGTCGAAGGGGTTCAAGCCGGCCAATTTCCACGAAAGCACCACCGTCGAAATCATCTGGACGATCGTGCCGTTCGTCATCGTCATCCTGATGGCGCTGCCGGCAACGAAGGCCGTCGTCGCGATGAAGGACACCTCCAACGCCGATCTCACGGTGAAGGTCACCGGCTACCAGTGGAAGTGGGGCTACGACTACGTGAAGGGGCCGGGCGAAGGCATCAATTTCCTCTCGACGCTCTCCACGCCGCGCAGCGAGACGAACGGCCAGAAGCCCATTTCGACGCTGTATCTGCAGGAAGTCGACAACCCGCTCGTGGTGCCGGTCGACAAGAAGATCCGCATCATCACCACGGCGAACGATGTCGTGCACTCGTGGTATGTCCCGGCGTTCGGCGTGAAGCAGGATGCGATTCCGGGCTTCGTGCGCGACACCTGGTTCAAGGCCGAGAAGGTGGGCACGTATCGCGGCTTCTGTACGGAACTGTGCGGCAAGGAGCACGCGTACATGCCGGTGGTGGTCGAAGTGCTGTCAGCCGACGACTACGCGAAGTGGGTCGATGCGCAAAAGAAGAAGATGGCCGCAGGCGCCGACGATCCCCTCAAGACCTACACTAAAGATGAACTGATGGCGCGCGGCCAGCAGGTCTACACGTCGAACTGCGCGGTCTGCCACCAGCCGACCGGCAAGGGCGCGGGCCAGTTCCCGGCGCTCGACGGCTCGAAGATCGCGAATGGCTCGATCGCCGACCATCTGAATATCGTGCTGCACGGCAAGGGCGCTATGCCGCCGTGGCAAGGCGTGCTGAACGATGTCGAGATCGCATCGGTCGTCACGTTCGAGCGCAACAGTTGGGGCAACCACACCGGCGACCTTCTCCAGCCGAAGCAGGTGATCGACGCCAAGGCGGGCAAGATGCCGCAAGGCGGCGGCAACGCGGCGGCGGCATCGGCGCCTGAAGCGGCGAGCGCCGCGCCTGCGGCAGCCGAGGCGAGCGCGCCGGCGGCATCCGGCGCGGAAGCTACGCAAGCCGCCGGCCTGCCCGCGAGCATTTACTTCGAGACGGGCAAGGACGCGCTGCCCGCCGACGCGAAAAGCGCGGTGGACGCCGCAGCGGCCTACGCAAAGGCGCATCCTGACGCGAAGATCGCGCTGTCCGGCTTCACGGATGCGACCGGCAACGCCGATCTGAACGCCGATCTCGCCAAGCGCCGCGCGCAAGCCGTGCGTGACGCGCTGAAGGCCGCGGGCGTGTCGGAAGACCGTATCGTGTTGAAGAAACCGGAAACCATCACCGGCGGCGCCGATAACAAGGAAGCCCGCCGCGTGGAAATCAGTCCGGCTGCTTGACGTGCCGAGCGTGTAGCTTTCCTTCGCCGAACCGCAACGGAAAGCCACGCGTCATTGCCAAGTGCCCCGAGTATTCGCTTTAGGAGATGATTGTCATGTCTAGCATCGGACACGATGTAGGCGCAGGTCACGACCACGCGCACGACCATGCGCACGAGACGCCGCATGGCTGGCGCCGGTGGCTCTTCGCTACCAACCACAAGGACATCGGTACGCTGTACCTGTTGTTCTCCTTCATCATGTTCCTTTCGGGGGGCGTGATGGCGCTCGGCATCCGTGCCGAGTTGTTCGAGCCGGGCCTGCAGATCATGCGCCCCGAGTTCTTCAATCAGCTGACCACCATGCACGGCCTCATCATGGTGTTCGGCGCGATCATGCCGGCGTTCGTCGGTTTCGCGAACTGGATGGTGCCGCTGCAGATCGGCGCATCGGACATGGCGTTCGCGCGAATGAACAACTTCAGCTTCTGGCTGCTGCCGGCCGCTGCGGTGCTGCTCGTCGGCTCGTTCTTCGTGCCGGGCGGCGCAACCGCCGCGGGCTGGACGCTGTACGCGCCGCTTTCCACGCAGATGGGCCCGGGCATGGACTTCGCGATTTTCGCGGTCCACATCATGGGTGCGTCGTCGATCATGGGCGGCATCAACATCGTCGTGACGATCTTGAACATGCGCGCGCCCGGCATGACGCTCATGAAGATGCCGATGTTCGCGTGGACGTGGCTCATCACCGCGTACCTGCTGATCGCCGTGATGCCGGTTCTGGCGGGCGCGATCACGATGGTGCTGTTCGATCGTCACTTCGGCACGTCGTTCTTCAATGCGGCGGGCGGCGGCGATCCGGTCATGTACCAGCACATCTTCTGGTTCTTCGGTCACCCCGAGGTGTACATCATGATCTTGCCGGCGTTCGGGATCGTGTCGCAGGTGATCCCGGCGTTCTCGCGCAAGCCGCTGTTCGGCTATAGCTCGATGGTGTACGCAACCGCATCGATCGCGATCCTGTCGTTCATGGTGTGGGCGCACCACATGTTCGCGACCGGCATGCCGGTGACGGGCCAGTTGTTCTTTATGTACGCGACGATGCTGATCGCGGTCCCGACGGGCGTGAAGGTGTTCAACTGGGTGGCGACGATGTGGCGCGGCGCGCTCTCCTTCGAAACGCCGATGCTCTTCGCGATCGGCTTCCTGTTCGTGTTCACGATGGGCGGCTTCACGGGCCTGATCCTGTCGATGGCGCCGCTCGACATCCAGATGCACGGCACTTACTACGTGGTGGCGCACTTCCACTACGTGCTGGTGGCGGGTTCGCTCTTCGCGCTGTTCTCGGGCTGGTACTACTGGGCGCCGAAGTGGACCGGCTGGATGTACAACGAAATGCGCGGGAAGATCCACTTCTGGGCGTCGATGATCTTCTTCAACATCACGTTCTTCCCGATGCACTTCCTGGGTCTCGCAGGCATGCCGCGCCGCTATGCGGATTACCCGGCGCAGTTCACGGACTTCAACCAGGTCGCGACGATCGGCGCATTCGGCTTCGGCCTCGCGCAGGTGTACTTCCTGTTCGCGGTCGCGCTGCCCACGTATCGTGGCGGCGGTGAACTCGAGAAAGCGAGCGACAAGCCGTGGGATGGCGCGGAAGGCCTCGAATGGACCGTGCCGAGCCCGGCGCCGTTCCATACGTTCGAGCATCCGCCGACGGTCGAATAAATAGTTTGTTGTCTGGTTCGCGGGGCTGCGTCGAGCGTGCCCCGCGAATGAAAAATCAGGAAAGCATGTCCCCGAATCCACAAAAAAGACGCACGCCCGAGGAAATTCGCGCGGGCAACAAGCGGCTCGGAATCATCATGATGTTGATTGCCGCCGTCTTCTTTCTGGGTATCGTCGTCAGGCAATACCTGTTGTCGCGAGGGTAGGAAAGCAACGTGTCCACTCAGCAGGAAAATTCGCATGTCGATCGGTCCTTCAACCGGTCGATGCTGGTGAAGCTCTTCGTCGTGGCCGCGCTGATGTTCGGCTTCGGCTTCGCGCTCGTGCCGATGTATCGCGCGATCTGCCAGATCACGGGCATCAACAACCTCGTGCAGAAGGATGTGGGCGCGCGCGAGGCGAAGAATACGCAGGTCGACATGACGCGCACGATCTCGATCGAGTTCGATGCGAACGCGCGCGGCCCGCTGCGGTTCAAGCCCGAGCAGAACTCGCTAGATATTCACCCCGGCGAAGTGATGACGGTGATGTACGACGTGACCAACGAGCAGGGTCGCACGGTGAACGCGCAGGCGATCCCGAGCTACGCGCCAAAGCAGGCCACCGAGTACTTCAAGAAGATCGAATGCTTCTGTTTCACGCAGCAGACGCTCGCGCCGAACGAGACCAAGCGCATGCCGGTCGTGTTCGTCGTCGATCCGAAGCTGCCCAAGGATGTGAAGACGATCACGCTGTCGTACACGTTCTTCGAGTTGAACGCGCCGAAGTCGGTCACGAAGGGTTCATGACAGCCATGAGCGCGGACACGCCGAAAAAGGCCGGTTTCCTCAAGCTCTTGAAGGCGGTGTTCTGGTCGTTCTTCGGCGTGCGCCGCCGGGCAGACCTGGAAAGCGACGCCGCGCAGTTGAATCCGCTGCATCTGATCGCGGCGGGCGTCATCGGAGCGGTGCTGTTCATCGTCGTGTTGCTGCTGATCGTGCGCGCGGTAGTGGGATAGACGGACAACGCCGGGCAGCCGGCGGCAAAAGAAAATTCAAGCAACTGGATCGAAGTGGAGAATCAATAATGAGCGGTCAAAACGAGAGCCCGTACTATTTCGTGCCGCATCCGTCGCGGCATCCGGTGATGGCTGCAAGCGGCTTGCTGATCATGCTGGCCTCGCTGGCGTCGTGGGTGAACGGCCATAGCTTCGGGCCGGTCGGCACGTTCATCGGCCTGCTGTTCGTGTTGTTCGTGCTGTGGCACTGGTTCGGCGACGCGATCTCCGAATCCGAAGGCGGCATGTACGGAAAGCGCGTCGACGTGTCGTACCGCTGGAGCATGAGCTGGTTCATCTTCTCCGAAGTGATGTTCTTCGCGGCGTTCTTCGGCGCGCTGTTCTATGCGCGCGCAATCGCGATGCATCAGCTCGGCAGCCTCGACTACAAGCTCATTTGGCCCGACTTCACCGCCGTATGGCCGAACAACGGCCCCGCCGCGCTCGTGCCGCATTTCCGCGCGATGGTGCCGTGGCCCCTGCCGACCATCAACACGGCGCTGCTGCTGTCCTCCGGCGCGACGCTGACGGTGGCTCACCACGCGCTGCGTGAAGACCATCGCAAGAAAGCGATCATCTGGCTGGGCGCGACCGTCTTGCTCGGCCTGATCTTCCTGTTCTGCCAGGGCTACGAATATTTCCACGCCTACAACGAACTGAACCTGACGCTCAATTCCGGCGTGTATGGCTCGACGTTCTTCCTGCTGACCGGCTTCCACGGTTTCCACGTGTTCCTCGGCGGCACGATGCTGGCCGTGGTGATGTTCCGGCTGATCCGCGGCCACTTCACGGCGGAGCATCACTTCGCATTCGAGGGCGCCGCGTGGTACTGGCACTTCGTAGACGTCGTGTGGCTGGGGCTGTACATCGTCGTCTACTGGCTGTAAGCGATTATCGAAGCGGGCGCGCGCGATGCGCCGTCCGCGATGCAAGGCCGGCGGCGACGCCGGTCCGAGAGCAAAGAAGCAGTGACCAACACGCCGCCCTCGATGTCTCAAGGGGCGGCGTTGTCGTTTCGGGGAGCGTCGAATCGGGCGGCGCGGCGCGACAATCCGTCCCGTAGGGCAGTGCTGGCGCGGTGGGTTATCGTCCGATGGGAATGCCCGACGACTGAATCCAGCCCATCCAGTGCGCGAACAGGATGAAGAGGAACAGCGAGATGGACAGCCCGACGCGAGCGGCGAGCGACCAGACCATCCGCTTCGTCTTGCCCCGGTCGGTCATCATGAAGTAGAGCGCCGAAGCCAGGCTGCCGATGATAAGGATGAATGCGATAGCAACGATGATGTGCATGAAACCGGCTAGCGTTTTTGCTCAGGAACCACAGCGAGCAGTATGAATTTGGATCATCTCATTATCTCACTCGACAGATCTCGCCGTGCAGCGCCCGACCGGATTCCGGCGGTAAGGCTCGCAGCATGAAGATTCGATTCTGGCCCGCGCTCGTGATTCTGATCGTCGTCGCGGTGACCGTGCGCCTCGGCTTCTGGCAGCGCGATCGCGCGCATCAGAAAGAAGCGCTCAACGCGCAGATCGTCGCGTTCGAGAACGCTCCCGTGCGGGAAGTCGGCGTCGAGCCGATGCCGCTCAAGTCGATCGAATTCCATCGCGTGGAGGCGCGCGGCGAGTTCATGCCGGAGCATGTCGTGTATCTGGACAATCGTCCGTATAGCGACCAGCCAGGCTTTTATGTCGTGATGCCGCTTAAACTCGAGGGCGGCGGCCATGTGCTCGTCAATCGCGGATGGCTGCCGCGCAACATGGCGGACCGCACGGGCATCGAGTCGTATGAAACGCCGAAGGGCGTCGTCGAGGTGCGGGGCATCGCGCGCGCGAATGCGTCGCAGGCGTTCGAACTGGGCAGCGGCGGATCGGCTGCGCATAAGGAAATTCGCCAGAACCTGGACATCAGGTCGTACGCGGCCGAAACCGGGCTTGCCTTCCAGCCGTTCGTGATACAGCAGACGAACAATGCCGGCGACAAGCTCGTGCGCGACTGGCCCGCGCCGACGCTCGGCGTCGAGCGCAATTACGGCTACATGTTGCAGTGGTGGGGCATGGCGGCCGCGGCCATCGCGTTCGGCCTGTATGCCGCGCGCCGCGCCGCGAGGAAAGGCGACCAATCCGATGAGCCCGACGAGCGCGACGACGAAGCCGAGCACCACGCCTGACAACCGACCGAACAGAGACACACTTTCACTGATGCAATCACAACGTCACCCCGCCGCCGCGCAGCAACGAACCGCGAAGAAAGGCTCCTGGATCAGCGGCCGCTGGATGCTCCTGCTGCTCGCGCTGGTGTGCGCCGCGCCGGTGATCGCGTCGTATCTGATGTACTACGTGTTCAAGCCGGCGGGCGGCACGTCGAGCTACGGCGCGCTGATCGATCCGCAGCGGCCGATACCGGCGCAACTGGTCGTCACCGACGAGAAAGGGCAGAGCGTGCCGTTCAAGTCGCTCGAAGGCAAATGGCTGATGATCACGGTCAACGGCAGCGATTGCGACGAGCAATGCGCGACGCGCCTCTATTTCATGCGCCAGGTGCGCGCGCTGCAATCGGGCGAGCGCGAGCGCGTCGTGAACGTCTGGCTGCGCACCGATGACAAACCGGTCTCCGACGTCATCAAGACCGCGTATCCGCAGCCGGACACGCGCATGTTGGTCGCCAACGAAAAGTCGATCGCCGCGTGGCTGCCTGTCGACGACGGCACGAAACTCACCGATCACATCTTTCTCGTCGATCCGAACGGCAATCTGATGATGCGCTTCCCGAAGAATCCCGATCCGAAGAAGATCAACGCGGATCTGGCGAAGCTTCTGAAGTGGTCGCGTATCGGTTGAAGGTCAGGTAGAAACACATGTTCGTATTGCAACTCGCTCTGATCGGCTTGTGCATCGCGCTGCTGCCGCTTTCGTTTGTCTGGGTGAAGGCCGATGACAACAAGTTCAGGAAACTCGTCTGGCTGACGACGTTCCTGACGCTCGATCTCATCATGTTCGGCGGCTTCACGCGCCTGACCGATTCCGGCCTCGGCTGCCCCGACTGGCCCGGCTGCTACGGTACGTCGTCGCCGTTCATTGCGCATGCGCAGATTTCGGCCGCGTATCAGGCGATGCCGACCGGCCCCGTCAGCATGGTGAAGGCGTGGATCGAGATGCTGCATCGATACTTCGCGATGGCGATCGGCGTGCTGATCATCGCTCAGGTGATCATCGCTTGGACTGCGCGCATCAAGAAGCGTCCGCTGCATGTGTCGCCGTGGTGGCCGACCGGCATTCTGCTTCTCATCCTGCTGCAAGGCGCGTTCGGCGCGTGGACCGTCACGCTCAAGCTGCAACCGGTGATCGTCACGACGCACTTGCTGCTCGGCCTCGCGTTGCTCGGCGTGCTCGGCTGGCTCGGGGCACGCATGACGCCGATTCCGTCGCTCGATTCGGCCGCCGCGCGCTGGATGCCCGCCGCGGCGTTCGGGCTGTTGCTGCTCGTCGTGCAGATCGCGCTCGGCGGCTGGGTCAGCACGAACTACGCGGTGCTGGCGTGCACGGACTTCCCGCTGTGCAACGGCCAATGGGTTCCGCCGATGAACTTCGAGCACGGCTTTCACCTGTGGCGCGCCCTCGGCATGACCGGCGACGGCGACGTGATCTCGCAAGATGCGCTCGTCGCGATTCACTGGACGCATCGCACGTTCGCGGTGGTCGTCGTGCTGTATCTGCTCTGGCTCGCATCGAGACTGCGACGTTTCGAATCTCTGCGAAAACCCGCAAACGGCGTATTGTTGCTGATCGTTGTCCAGTTCCTCACGGGCATGTCGAACATCGTGCTGCAATGGCCGTTGCCGGTTGCGGTGGCGCACAACGGCGGGGCCGCGATCCTGTTGCTGCTACTCGTTATGCTAAACTTTCGAATCTCTTCCAGCCGTCCCGGCCGCGCCGCAGTTCCCGCGCGCGACGTCGTTTCAGCGTGACTCCACATCATGGATAGCACGACACTACATTCCCCTCTCGGCAGCCGCGCTTCGCAATATCTCGCGCTGACAAAGCCGCGCGTCACGCAGCTCGCCGTGTTTTGCGCCGTCATCGGCATGTTCCTGTCCACGCCCGGCATGGTGCCGTGGGACAAGCTGATCGGCGGCGCCGTCGGTATCTGGTTGCTGGCCGGCGCGGCATTTGCCATCAATTGTCTCGTCGAGCAAAAAGTCGATGCGAAGATGCGCCGCACCGCATGGCGTCCCTCGGCACGCGGACAGATCACGTCGACGCAGATTCTGATCTTCTCTGCGGTGCTCGGCGGCATCGGCATGTGGACGCTCTACAGGTTCACCAATCCGCTCACGATGTGGCTCACCATTGCCACGTTCGTCGGTTACGCGGTCATCTACACGCTGTTGCTCAAGCCTTATACGCCGCAGAACATCGTGATCGGCGGCGCGTCCGGCGCAATGCCGCCCGCGCTCGGCTGGGCAGCGGTGACGGGCACGTTGCCCGGCGACGCATGGATTCTCGTGCTGATCATCTTCGTGTGGACGCCGCCGCATTTCTGGGCGCTCGCGCTGTATCGCCGCAAGGACTACGAGAACGCCGGCCTGCCGATGCTCCCGATCACGCACGGCGAAAAATACACGCTGCTCAACATCTTCCTCTACACGCTCGTGCTGTTCGCGGTCACGCTGATGCCCTATATCTCCGGCATGAGCGGCGTTGTTTATCTGGCGTGCGCGATTGCGCTCGGCGCGGGTTTCATCGGCTATGCGTGGAAGATGTATCGCGGCTATTCGGACATGCTCGCGCGCAAGACCTTCCGTTACTCGATCGTTTATCTGTCGCTGCTGTTCGGCGCGTTGCTCGTCGATCATTACGTGCGCACGGTGATCGGCGCATGATGGTCGTTCTTCGTCGTCTATTCGCGCTGGTCTTTTTCGCGGCGCTGCTTTCGGCGTGCGAGAAAGCGCCCGATTTCAAGAACCTCGATATCACCGGCAACAAGCAATTCGGCAGCGATTTCTCCTTGCCCGACACGCACGGCAAGACGCGCACGCTCGCCGATTTCAAGGGCAAGGCCGTCGTATTGTTCTTCGGCTATACGCATTGCCCGGACGTATGCCCGACGACGCTCGCCGAACTTTCCCAAGCGATGCAGCAACTCGGCGACAAATCGAAGGACGTGCAGGTGCTGATGGTCACCGTCGATCCGGCGCGCGACACGCCCGATCTGCTCGGCCAGTATGTGGCGGCGTTCAACTCGTCGTATGTCGGTTTGCGTCCGGCGAACGATGCGCAACTCGCACAGATCGCGAAGGACTTCCGCGTGTACTACGCGAAGTCGCAGGGCAAGACCCCCGACGATTACACGATGGATCACACCGCCGCGAGCTACGTGTTCGACAAGGACGGCAAGCTTCGTCTCTTCGCGCGCGACGGGCAGGGCGTCGAGCCGTGGGTTCACGACCTGAAGCTGTTGGTCGACTGATTGTGAAAGTGGCCCGCCCGGGCCACTTTTCATTTCAAGCGTCCGAAGACGGTTCGGGCAGATTCAAGCCGGGCGCAAGCCGCGTTGCCTTGAATTCGGTGATCTCATAATGCGCGAGTCCCTGCTGCGCGAATGGATCTTCCGCGATGATCGCATCGAGCCGATTGCGTTCGATGCCCGAGGCCAGAATGATGCCGCCGTCACGCGGCACCTTCGGCCCTGCGATGACGAAGACGCCCGCCGCGAAATAGCGTTCGAGATAAACGCGATGCGCGTCGAGGGCATCGTCGATTTCGGCGAGTGCGCCCGTATATCGCAGATTGATCACGTACATGATGATGTTTGCCTCCAGCGCGAGAGTTCGTGATGCTTTGTGGCGATTCTATCCGCCCACCGCCGACGGTGATATTCACATGAGCATTCTGTATTTCACGTCGCACCGATGCTGTGCGAACATCCGTCACCCGGTTTGAATCGCTCGCCGGGAACGAGTCAGGCAATCCCAGCAAGAACGCATCATCGAAACAGGAACACCATGCAGCGCAGAAATTTGCTCAAAGCCATTACCGCCGCCGCGGCGTCCGTCGCGTTGTTCACGAGCCTCGCCGCTCACGCCGATGACAAGGTGATCAAGGTCGGCACCATCAGCGGCCCCGACGCGCAGATCTGGCAAGTCGTGCAGAAGGTCGCGAAGCGCGAAGGGCTCAACGTGAAGGTGATCGAGTTCAACGACTACATTCAGCCGAACGCAGCGCTCGACGCCGGCGATCTCGATGCGAACAGCTTTCAGCATCAACCGTATCTCGACAGCCAGGTCAAGCAGCGTGGCTACAAGATCGTGAATGCGGGGCTGACGTATATCTCGCCGCTCGGCGTTTATTCGAAGAAGCTGAAGTCGCTGAAGGACTTGCCGCAGGGCGCGAAGGTCGCGGTGCCGAATGACCCGTCGAACGAGAATCGTGCGCTTCTGCTTTTGCAATCGCAAGGCGTGATCAAGTTGAAGGCGGGCGCCGGCACGAACGGCAACAACGCGACCGCGCTCGACGTGGCGGAGAATCCGAAGAAGATCAAGCTCGTGGAACTCGATGCCGCGCAACTGCCGCGCACGCTCGCCGACGTCGATGCCGCCGCGATCAACACGAACTTCGCGCTCGCGGCGGGCTTGCAGCCGACGAAGGATGCGATCGCGCTCGAGGACGTGCATAGCCCGTACGCGAACCTGATTGCGGTGCGCGCGAAAGACAAGGACCAGCCGTGGGTGAAAAAGCTGGTCGCGGCGTATCAGTCCGACGACGTGCGCCAGTTCCTCAAGAGCGAGTTCAAAGGCTCGGTCGTGCCATCGTTCTAAAAGCGATCGCGCACGGATCTGCAACGGCGTCCCACGGGACGCCGTTTTTACTCGTGCAACAGTTCAGTCGACGAAGACCGGCTGTAGTTCCCGTTGCCACACGATGCCCGTAGCGCCTTCCTGCACGGGCGTGAAACCGGTCCGCAGGAACAGCGCGCAAAGCTCTTCGTGCGGTTCATCCAGGCGGCAGATCACCTGATCGTAGCGAGCGCCGTGCGCGAAGTTCGTGCATGCCGCGACGAGCCGCTCACCGAGCCCGCGCCGCCGCGCGCCCGGCTCGACGAACAATAACTCGATGCGCGCCTGACGTTCGGACTCCGCACTAAGCAGAGCCGCACCCACGCGCATGGCGTTGCCTTGTTCGGCCACCCAGCAGGCGATGCGCGGCGTGCTCACCTGCATCTCGGAGAGAAAGCGCGCCACCGTCTTCGCCGCGCGCGCCTCGCTGAAAAGCTTTGGCCGATCACCCGAATAGAGATGAGCCTGACGCTCGATCATCCAGCCGAAGTCTCCAGCTCGCGGCACGCGCAGCCGGGTTTCTCCCTCGACGCATGCAGGCGAAAGCAGCCGCTCGACGTCCGCCATCGCATTGCATAGCTGATCGATCTCGGCGGTGGTCAGCCGTTTGAGCAGCGTGGCCGTTTCCGCCGACACATGCAGGTCGATCTCATCGACCCTGGCTTTCGCCTCGGGCGTGATGCGCAACAAGTGCGCGCGGCCATCGAGTTCGTTCTTTCGTCGGACCACGAGGCCGAGCTTCTGGAAGTTGTTGATCAGCCTGCTGAGATAGCCCGTATCCAGCCCGAGGTTGCGCGACAAGTCGGCGGCCGTGGTGGCTCGCGCTTGCGCCAGTTCATGCAGGATTCGTACTTCGGTCAGGGAAAAGCTGCTTTTATGCAGCCGTTCGTGGAGGGCGCCGGTATGGCGCGCATAAAAGCGGTTGAAGCGGCGCACGGCGTCAACGGCACGGCTCGGATCAATACTGCCCATCGCGTCAGTCTCTCATCAATATTGTTGGAATTAGTTGTGAATCCGAACTAATACGAGCATTGTGCCGAAGAAAGAACGACCGTGCGAATACGAAAATGCCCGAAAAGCAAGTCATTTGACAATAAGGGACCAGTTAAGCAATTGGACTGCCTGTAGGGGTAAGTCCCGATGGAAGAAGTGTTCCCATCTGACGGGCTAAACAAAATTAACTCGTTGATTTATATGCGAATTATGCGGTAGTCCTGAGGCGGGGCTTTAGCGTTGACTGGTATTATGTTGGTTATATAATGGGCTCCACTTCAGCACGTGAGAGCGCTCGATGGAGCATCGCTGGGATGATTTGACGCCGGACGCGCAGAGCGATACGCCGCTTTATCTACAGTTGGCTTCTCGTCTCGCCAAGGCAATCCACGCTGGAAACTGGGCGGCAGGCGAGGCGCTGCCTTCGGAGCGCACATTGTCCGAAGGCGTCGGTGTATCGCGAATCACGGCGAGAAAGGCCATCGCGCTGCTCGTCGAGCAAGGTCTGATCCGGCGCGTGCGCGGGGCGGGCAGTTTCATCACGCCGCGCGTCGAAGATCCGCTCTCCCGGCTCACCGGTTTCACCAGAAAGATGGAACAGCGCGGCTTCACGCCCGACTCGGTCTGGCTCGATCGCGGACTGCGCGCAGCGAATCGTGACGAAACCGTTCGTCTGGGTCTGTCGCCGGGCGCGGCCGTTGCGAGCCTCAGGCGGCTGCGGCGCGCGGACGGCATCGTGATGGCGGTCGAGCATTCGACCTTGCCCGTCGCCGTGGTGCCGGACCCGCTCGCGATCGGCGCGTCGCTGTATCGGTATCTGGAAGGGCGCAATTTGTCGGTGGTGCGCGCATTGCAGCATTTCCGCGCGGTGAATGCGGGCGCGGACATCGCGCGGCTGATGGGCGTCGCACCGCGCGCCGCGTTGCTCGCGATTACGCGCATCGGCTATTGCGCGGATCAGCGCGCGATCGAATTGACGGATACCTACTGTCGCGACGACTACTACGACTTCGTCGCGGAACTGCATCGATAAGCGTCGGCACAGACGCGCATGACCCGAAACGCTTCGAGAGAGCAAACAAGAGAACGAGAGGACCCAAGGAAGCCGTTCGCTTCTTTCGCGACGAAAGCCTGCTCGCAGCATGGCGCGGACGGCACTGAACCTCATTCATGCATCGCGTACTTCCAGAGAACTTCATGCTGAAAGGAAACATACTCACGACCGACGGCTGGATCCACGGCTCGGTCCGCTTCGAGAACGGCCGCGTGACGGCGCTCGAAGGCCATATCGCCGATCCGCTCGCCAACGACGCGCCGTACATCCTGCCCGGCTTCATCGATCTGCATGTGCATGGCGGCGGCGGGCGCGACATCATGGAAGGCGGCGATGCGGCGGACACCGTCGCGCGCCAGCACGCGCAGCACGGCACGACGAGCCTGCTCGCCACCACGATGACCGCGCCGCGCGACGAACTCATGGAAGTCGTCGCGGGGCTCGGCGAACAGGCGAAACATCGCGCAGCGGGCGGCGCGCGCATGCTGGGCGTGCATCTGGAAGGCCCGTACATCAATCCGGGCAAGCTCGGCGCGCAGCCGGACGCCGCCGCCGTCGCGGTGCGCGACGAAGTGCTCAAATATCTCGAACTCGCGCCGATCCGCGTCGTCACGATCGCGCCGGAAATCTCGGGCCATCTCGACATCATTTCCGAACTGGCCGCGCGCGGCGTGCGCGTGCAGCTCGGCCATTCGCTCGGCACGTACGACGACGCCGTCAACGCGCTCAAGCACGGCGCGCGCGGCTTCACGCACCTGTTCAACGCGATGTCGCCACTGCATCACCGCGATCCCGGCATGGTCGGCGCGGCGCTCGCGCATGCCGAATACGCCGAGCTCATCCCCGATTTGCTCCACGTGCATCCGGGCGCCATCCGCGCCGCGATGCGCGCGATTCCGCGTCTTTACGTCGTGACCGACAGCACGTCCGCGGCCGGTATGCCCGACGGCGAATATCGTCTCGGCAGCCAGCACGTCACCAAGTGCATGGGCGGCGTGCGTCTCGCGGACGGCACGCTCGCCGGCAGCACCCTGACGATGGATCAGGCGCTGCGCAATCTCGTCTCGCTGGGCATTCCGCTCGCGGACGTCTCGAATCGCCTGTCGCGTTTTCCCGCCGACTATCTCGGACTCGAAGACCGCGGCCGCATCGCGCGCGGCGCCTGGGCCGATCTCGTCGTGCTCGACCGGGAACACGCGCTGACCGCCACGTATGTCGAAGGAGAATCAATTGTCGAATATGCTTAATGAGGCGCTGGAGTCCGCCGACGTCGTCGCGGCCCAGCTCGCCGATACCTCGCGCATCGAAGAGCTCGCGGTCAAGCTCGCCGAGCAGCCGCGCCATGTCGCGCTGACGGTCGCGCGCGGCAGTTCCGACCACGCCGCCAGTTATTTCGCAAGCCTGACGATGAGCCGCATCGGCGTGCCGGTCGCGTCGCTGCCGATGTCGGTCGCCACGCTCCAGCAGGCGCCGTTGCGTGTCTCCGGACAACTCGCCGTCGCGTTCTCGCAATCGGGCAAGAGCCCCGATCTCGTCGGCACGATGCAGGCGCTGCGCGACGCGGGCGCGTTCACCGTCGCGGCGGTCAACGTCACCGGTTCGCCGCTCGAAAGCGCGTGCGAATATTTCCTGCCGCTGCTCGCGGGCCCCGAGCTTTCGGTCGCCGCGACCAAGAGCTATATCGCGATGCTGTCGCTGTCGGCCATCGTCATCGCGCACGTTCAGCGCGACGTCGAATTGCTCAACGCGCTGAAATCGCTGCCGGACGCGCTGCGCGCCGCGGGCAAGCTCGACTGGACGCGCGCCGTCGGCGAGCTTACGAACGTCGATCGCATGATCGTGATCGGCCGTGGCCTCGGCCTCGCGATCGCGCAGGAAGCCGCGCTCAAGCTGAAGGAAACCTCGGGCATCCAGGCCGAAGCGTTCTCCAGCGCGGAAGTGCGCCACGGTCCGATGGAAATCATCGACCGCGACTATCCGCTGCTCGTGTTCGCGCCGCGCGGGCCGGAGCAGGCGGGTCTCATCCAGCTTGCCGCCGATATGCGCGCTCGCGGCGCGCGCGTGCTGCTCGCCGCGCCGGAGGATGTCGCGGAAGCGGAGCTGCCGCTCGTCGCGACCGATCACCCGGCGCTCGATCCGATCGCCGCGATCCTTTCGTTCTATGTAATGGCCGCGGGTCTGGCCGCCGCGCGCGGGCGCAATCCCGACGCGCCGCGCCACCTGAACAAGGTCACCGAAACCCATTGAGTGAGATAGCCGATGCGCCGTGCCGAGGAGTCACTGTTGAACCATTCCATCGATAACCCGAACGACGTCGTGCTGCTCGCGCCGTTCACCGGTCCCGTCGTGCCGCTCGCCGATGTGCCGGACCCCGTGTTCGCCGAGGGCATGTTCGGCGACGGCATCGGCATCGATCCGCTCGATAACGTGCTCGTCTCACCCTGCGACGGCACGATCACGCATCTCGCGCGCACGCATCACGCGGTGACGCTGCGCACCAAAGAGGGCGCGGAGATTCTCGTGCATATCGGCATCGACACGGTCGAGCTGAGCGGCAAGGGCTTCACGCCGAAAGTCGGGCAGGGCGCGACGGTGCGCGCGGGCGATCCGCTCATCGAGTTCGATGCGGACTTCGTCGCGCAACACGCGCCGAGCCTCGTCTCGGTGATCGCGGTCGCGAACGGCGATGCCTTCGACGTCATCGATCGCGCCGGCCGCGGCGTGCTCAAGGCCGGCTCGCGCATGCTGGTGTTGCGCGCGAAACAAGGCGAGAAAGCCGAGACGGCGCGCACGGGCGTCAACGTGCTGGAAGAAGCACGCCGCACCCTGACGCTGGCGCACGCGGGCGGTCTGCATGCACGTCCGGCGGCGCGGGCGCGCGAAGCGGCGCGCGGTTTCGACGCGAAGGTCGAAGTGCGCTACGAAGGCAGAAAGGCGCCCGTGGAAAGCGTGGTCGGGCTGCTCGGTCTCGGTGCGGGCGAGGGCGCGACGATCGAACTGGTGGCCATCGGCGGGCAGGCGCAACAGGCGATCGAAGCCGTTGCCGCCGAATTGCTGCGCGCGGCGCTGGGCGAAGTCGAAGAGACGCCCGCGCGCGCGAAGTCGCCCGCGCCGGTCGTGAAGCCGGCCGGATCGGGCGAGCCGCTGCCGCCCAATACGCTCGCCGGCGTATGCGCGGCGCCGGGCATCGCGGTCGGCAAGCTCGTGCGCTGGGACGATCAGGAAATCGTGCCGCCCGAACAGCCGAGCGGTTCATCGGCGACGGAAAGCCGCGCGCTGGACAAAGCCATCGCTCAGGTCGATGCCGAACTCGGCGAAACCGTGCGCACGGCGTCGCAGCGTGGGGCCGTCGGCGAAGCGGGCATTTTCGCGGTGCATCGCGTGCTGCTCGAAGATCCGACACTCCTCGATGCCGCGCGCGATCTGATCAGCCTCGGCAAGAGCGCGGGCTTCGCGTGGCGCGAGGCGATCCGCGCGCAGATCGCGCTGCTCTCGAACGTGCAGGACGACCTGCTCGCCGAGCGCGCCGCCGATCTGCGGGATATCGAAAAGCGCGTGCTGCGCGCGCTCGGTCTGAGCAACACGGCGGCGCGCGAGCTGCCCGAAGAAACTGTGCTCGCGGCCACGGAATTCACGCCGTCCGATCTGTCCTCGATCGACCGCACGCGCGTCACCGCGCTCGTGATGGCGCGCGGCGGCGCAACCTCGCACGCGGCGATCATCGCGCGGCAGATCGGCATTCCGGCGCTCGTCGCCATCGGCGATGCGCTGCACGCGATTCCCGAAGGCACGCAAGTGGTCGTGGATGCATCGGCGGGACGCGTCGAGCATGCACCGACCGCGCTCGACGTCGAACGCGCGCGCAACGAACGCGAACGTCTCGCGGGCGTGCGCGAGGCGAATCGCAAGCTCTCGCAACAAACCGCATCGACGAAGGATGGCCGGCATATTGAAGTCGCCGCGAATATCGCGACGCTCGACGACGCGAAGGCCGCCGTCGAAAACGGCGCGGATGCGGTCGGCCTGTTGCGCACCGAACTGCTGTTCATCCATCGCCAGTCGGCGCCGACGGTCGCGGAGCATGCGGAAAGCTATCAGGGCATCGTCGATGCGCTGCAGGGCCGCACCGCGATCATCCGCACGCTCGATGTCGGCGCGGACAAGGAAGTCGACTATCTGACGCTGCCGCCCGAAGAAAACCCGGCGCTTGGTCTGCGCGGCATCCGCCTCGCGCAAGTGCGCCCCGATCTGCTCGACGACCAGTTGCGCGGCCTGCTCGCCGTCAAGCCGCTGGGCACGGTGCGCATCCTTCTGCCGATGGTGACGGATGCCGGCGAGCTGCAGCGCCTGCGGGCGCGCATCGACGAACTGGCGCGCGAAGCCGGCCGCACCGAGCCGGTCGAAGTGGGCGTGATGATCGAAGTGCCGTCGGCGGCGCTGCTCGCGGATCAACTCGCGAAGTACGCCGATTTCCTCTCGATCGGCACCAACGATCTCACGCAGTACACGCTCGCGATGGACCGTTGCCAGCCCGATCTCGCCGCGCAGTCCGACGGCCTGCATCCCGCCGTGCTGCGCCTCATCAAGGCGGCGGTGCAGGGCGCGGAAAAGCACGGCAAATGGGTCGGCGTGTGCGGCGCGCTCGGCGGCGATCCGGTCGCGGCGCCTTTGCTCGTCGGTCTCGGCGTGACCGAATTGTCGGTCGATCCGGGCTCCGTGCCCGGCATCAAGGCGCGCGTGCGCAATCTCGATTACCAACTGTGCCGTCAGCGCGCCGAGGACTGCCTCGCGCTCGAATCGGCGCAGGCAGTAAGAGCGGCAAGCCGCGAAATCTGGCCGCAGGACTAGTTCGCGGATGTCTTTTCAGCAATCCCCGAAGCAGTAACGACAAGACCTATATTTTTGGAGAACCCGATGGACGCCAACCCGTTTGCAAAGATGCAGCGACTAGGTCGCGCGCTGATGCTGCCAATCGCCGTATTACCGGTGGCCGGCCTGCTTCTGCGTCTCGGCCAGCCCGACGTCTTCAACATCAAGATGATCGCCGATGCCGGCGATGCGATCTTCACCAATCTGCCGCTGCTGTTCGCGATCGGCGTGGCGGTGGGCTTCGCGAAGGACAACAACGGCACGGCGGGGCTCGCCGGCGCGATCGGCTATCTCATCGAAGTGGCCGTGATGAAGGACATCAACGACAAGCTCAACATGGGCGTGCTGTCGGGGATCATCGCCGGTATGGTGGCGGGTTACATGTACAACCGGTACAAGGACATCAAGCTGCCCGAGTATCTGGCGTTCTTCGGCGGCAAGCGCTTCGTGCCGATCGTCACAGGCGTCGCGTGTCTGATACTCGGCATCGTGCTGGGCTATATCTGGCAGCCGGTGCAGGCGGCCATCGACACGGCGGGCAACTGGCTGACGACGGCCGGCGCGCTCGGCACCTTCGTGTTCGGCGTGCTGAACCGGATCCTGCTCGTGACGGGCCTTCACCACATCATCAACTCGCTCGCATGGTTCGTGTTCGGCTCGTTCACGCCGCCCGGCGGCGGCGCGGTGGTGCACGGCGACCTGCATCGCTTCTTCGCGGGCGATCCGACCGCGGGCGGCTTCATGACCGGCTTCTTCCCGATCATGATGTTCGGCCTTCCGGCCGCGTGTCTCGCGATGTTCCATGAAGCGCCGAAGGATCGCCGCGCGGTCGTCGGCGGCCTGCTGTTCTCGATGGCGCTGACCGCGTTCCTGACGGGCGTGACCGAGCCGATCGAGTACAGCTTCATGTTCCTCGCGCCGGTTCTCTACGCGATCCACGCGGTGCTGACGGGCCTGTCGCTCGCGATCTGCTCGGCGCTCGGCATCCATCTGGGCTTCACGTTCTCGGCGGGCGCGATCGACTACGTGCTGAACTACGGCCTGTCGCAACGCGGCTGGCTGGCGCTCGTGATCGGTGTCGTGTACTTCGTCATCTACTACGGTCTGTTCCGCTTCTTCATCCGCAAGTTCAACATGGCGACGCCGGGCCGCGAGCCGGCCACGACCGATGCGCAAACCGATGTCGATACCACGGTCGCCGGCGGCCTGATTCCGCCGGTTCCTGGCGCGGCGGTGGCGGCATCGAACACGCGCGCTGCAAGGTACATCGCGGCGCTCGGCGGCGCGTCCAACCTGACGCTCGTCGATGCCTGCACGACGCGTCTGCGTCTGTCGGTGGTGGATACGGAGAAGGTGTCGGAACCGCAGTTGAAGACCGTCGGCGCGCGTGGCGTGCTCAAGCGCGGCGCGACCAACGTGCAGGTGATCATCGGACCGGAAGCGGACCTGATCGCCGATGAAATCCGCAGCGAACTCGAGCATTCGTCGACGCGCGGCGCGACGCCCGCTTCATCGACGCCGGCGCAACCGGCGGCAGCGGCGGCGAGCGTCGATCAGACGCCCGGCCCGCTCGATCCGGACCCGTTCCGCTGGCTCGCGGTGTTCGGCGGCGCGACCAATGTCGCATCGCTCGACGCGGTTGCGCAGACGCGCCTGCGCGTGGTCGTGCGCGATCCGTCGTCGGTGGATCGTCAGCGTCTGTCGTCGCTGGATGTCGCGTGGGTGTCGGCCGATACGTTCCACATCGTCGTGGGCGCAGCGGCGCAACGTTATGCGACGCAACTGTCCGCGCGCCTGTCGGGCAGTGGCGGCGGCGCGGCGCCGATGCCGGCCTGATGCGGTAATCGATGGTTGAAAGCAGACGGCACCTTCGGGTGCCGTTTTCTTTTCCAGCGCAGGGCAAAAGAAAAAGCCCGCTGTCTTATCGACAGCGGGCTTCGCAAGTTTTGCTACGACACAGTCAGGCGTTACGCGAACTCGTGCAGCGCCGAGCGCATCTTCTTCATTGCGCTCGCCTCGATCTGGCGAATGCGTTCCGCCGATACGCCGAACTCATCGGCCAGTTCATGCAGCGTCTTGCCGCCCGATCCGTCGTCCTGCACGTCGAGCCAGCGCGCCTTGATGATGCGGCGGCTGCGCTCATCCAGCGATTCGAGCGCTTCAGCAAGGCCGTCGCTCTGCAGCTTGTCGAACTGGCGCGCGGCAATCACGTTCGTCGGCTCGTTGTGCGAGTCCGCCAGATAGGCGATGGGCGCGAACGCTTCCTCGCCGTCATCGACCTGACCTTCGAGCGCGATATCGCCGCCCGACAAGCGGGTTTCCATTTCCGCGACTTCCTCGCGCTTCACATTCAGCTCGCTCGCGAGACCTTCGATCTCGTCCGGCGTAAACGCCGAGTGGCTGGTCTTGTGACTGCGCAGGTTGAAGAACAGCTTGCGCTGCGCCTTGGTCGTCGCGACCTTCACCATGCGCCAGTTGCGCAGAATGTACTCGTGGATCTCGGCCTTGATCCAGTGCATGGCGTACGAAACCAGGCGCACGTTTTGCTCGGGGTCGAAGCGCTTCACGGCCTTCATCAGACCGATGTTGCCTTCCTGGATCAGGTCCGCGTGCGGCAGGCCGTAACCGAGATAGTTACGGGCGATCGACACGACGAGCCGCAAGTGCGAAAGCACGAGCTGGCGCGCGGCGTTCAGGTTGCCCTGCTCGCGAAACTCGGTGGCGTACTGACGTTCCTCCGCCTGCGAGAGCATCGGAATACGGTTCACTGCTTGTATGTAGGAATCGATGTTGCCGATCTGGCCGGTCAGCATCGACGACTGTGCGTACGTCAGCGCGCCTGCCGAAGATGCCTTGGCAGGTGCCGAGTTCACGACATTCGGAAGGGTCATCGCATTGGTCACGCTCATAAGCTCCTTATCAACAATTCACTCGCCGCTTAACAACAGCGACAGGTCAGACACGATATTAGCACTCCGGTTCATCGAGTGCTAAGTGTTAGAGCAGAGGGGAATGTGGGAGTTCCCACAAAAACTATCGAATTAGCAAGGTCAATAGGACAGACCGTTGCATGATAAGCGGAAGAAAGTACCGAGGATAAGGCTGCTTTCGAATCCGTTACCGCTTTTGTGCGCTGCGGCGAAAGAAAATTCAACAAACGGAGACGGTGGTTGCGATTCCTGCAAATTCTGAAAAACGTCTCTAGAATCGCGAGACAACGCTCTTAATGAAACACGCCCGTCATCGGAGTAATTGGGGTGCTCATGCATAAAAACAAGAGTTCGTGGCAACGTCCGCTTTCCCGCGTGGCGGCTCTTGCCGCATTCGGCCTTGCGTCGGCGGCAGCTCACGCCGATCGTTTCGGCCTTCAGATCGCCGGCGGCGTCGCCGATCGCGACATCAAGAAAGCCGAGCTCGGCGTGGCCTGGGATCCGGGCCTTAACTGGTGGGAGATCGGCGGATTCCACTTCACGCTCATCGGCGAAGGGCACGTGTCCTACTGGCACACGACCGAGGATAACGCCGTCCACCCGAACATCTGGGAGGTCGGCATTACGCCGGTGGTGCGCTTCGTGAAGAGCTCCGGCTACTTCCGGCCGTTCATCGAGGCGGGCGTCGGCGTGCGGCTGCTTTCGCATACGCGCATCACGGAGAATTTCTCGGTGGGCTCGGCGTTCCAGTTCGCGGACATGGTGGGCGTCGGCATGATCTTCGGCGCGCAGCAGAACTATCAGGCGGGCTTTCGTTTCCAGCATCTGTCGAACGGCGGTATCAAAGAGCCGAATCCTGGTATAAATTTCAGCCAGCTATATCTGCAATACAACTTCTGACGAGGCGCCGGCGCATCGGTTCCTCGACGCAAGAGGACTCGACAGATGCCGGCAAAAACCATTGAGGCGATCCGCGGCCTCGAGCGTGACCGTTTCCGTGCGATGGTCGAGGGCGACGGCCCGGCGCTGGACGCGCTGCTGGCCGAGAACGTCAGCTACGTCCACACGAACGGCAAACGGGAGACGAAGCGCCAGTTCATCGACGCGATCACCGCAGGCCGCCGCCGCTATCGTCAGATCGAGATCCAGTCGCAGGACGTGCTGCCCGCCGGCCGCGACACGTGCCTCGTGTCGGGCCGCGCGCTGATCGAGATGGAATCGAAGAACGGCGCGCTGCTGTTTCCGATCGCCTATACCGCCGTTCACGTGCAGACCGAGGGTCAATGGCAGCTGCTCGCGCTGCAGGCGACGCGCGTGGCGCTCGAATAGCCACGCGCGCCGTTCGTCAGGCTTCGACAGCTTCGTCCTGCCGCACGTTGTCCACGACGCGCCCGGAACGGTTCACCGCGCTCACGACCGCATCGGCGACAGCGAGCGCCGGATTCGCATGCACCGCGACGCCGAAGCGCGTCTGGCCGTCGCCGACGCGGCAGCCGACGAACGCCGCCGTATCGCCGCCCGCCGTCACGGCTGATTCGAACCAGTTCACGTTTGCGTCCACGCCGAGGGCCGCGGCGACCGTCTGCGCGTAAGCGTCGCCGCTCGTCGTGCCGGCTGGCGGCGCCACCGCGACGCGCTTCCCGAATACCGACAGCGTCGATACGTCGACGCGCGAAACCGGCCCGCCCGCGTCGAAATACTCGCGTTTGAAGAGTTCGCAGATCGCGTCGCCGCCGATTTCCGCGCCGGATGCATCGGTGATCCGTTGCACGGCGTAGCTGAACTCGATCTGCACGCGCCGCGGCGGCGTGAAGCCTAAGCCGCGTTCCAGCAGGAAAGTGGAGCCGCCCTTGCCGGACTGGCTGTTCACGCGGATCACGGCATCGTAGCTGCGGCCGAGATCGGCGGGATCGATCGGCAAATAGGGCACTTCCCACACCGTGCCCGGCACGCGCTGCGCGAAGCCCTTGCGGATCGCGTCCTGATGCGAACCCGAAAACGCGGTGAACACGAGGTCGCCAGCATACGGGTGACGCGGGTGCACCGGAATCTGGTTGCAGCGCTCGACGACGCGGCGCACGGCGTCGATATCGGAGAAATCGAGTCCCGGATCGATGCCTTGCGTATAGAGATTCATTGCGAGCGTGACGAGATCGACATTTCCGGTGCGCTCGCCATTGCCGAAGAGACAGCCTTCGATGCGGTCCGCGCCCGCGAGCACCGCCATTTCCGCCGCCGCGACCGCCGTCCCGCGATCGTTATGCGGATGCACCGAGAGCACGATGCTGTCGCGATAGCCCATGTTGCGGTCCATCCACTCGACCTGATCGGCGAACACGTTGGGCATCGCGGCTTCGACCGTCGCGGGCAGGTTCACGATCATCTTGTGATCGGGCGTCGGACGCCACATTTGCGCGACGGCGTCGCAGACTTCCCGCGCGAACGAGAGCTCCGTCATGCTGAAAGTCTCGGGCGAGTACTGATAGGTCCAGTGCGTTTCCGGCCGTGCCGCCGCGCATTCCTTGATGAGGCGCGTCCCTTCGACGGCGAGCGCCTTCACTTCTTCCTTCGACTGATTGAACACGATCTTGCGGAACGACGGCGCGATCGCGTTATAGAGGTGCACGATCACCTTGCTCGCGCCCGCGACCGCTTCGAACGTGCGCTCGATCAGTTCGCGGCGCGACTGCACGAGCACTTCGATGGTCACGTCGTCCGGGATGCGTTTTTCGTCGATCAACTTGCGCACGAAGTCGAAATCGGTCTGCGATGCCGACGGGAATCCCACCTCGATTTCCTTGAACCCGATTTTCACCAGCATCTCGAAGAACTCGAGCTTCGCGGCGATGCTCATCGGCTCGATGAGCGACTGGTTGCCGTCGCGCAGATCGGTGCTCATCCAGATGGGCGCCTTCTCGATCGTGCGGTTCGGCCAGCGGCGGCCATTCAGACGGACTTGCGGAAACGGGCGGTATTTCTCGGCGGGGTTCGGCATCATGATCGTCGATCTCTCTTCGGACAGTTTGCGTAGCGCCTGCGAGAGAGGCCGTGTCCGGCGGCTGGCCGGGCGTGGCGGGATGCACGTGAGGCGGTGCGGCGCGCGCGTGTCGCGGAATCACCAGCGATGGTGACGCCTGTGACCAACGTGAACGTGCGCGGAGCAACGTGCATTTGACCCTCGCGTTTCCGTTTCGCGGGATGCGCGAACGAAAAGCTGACGACTACAGGTGGTAAGAAAAGGAACTACAGAGACTGCTGGCAGGACCGGGCGCCTTGCGACGCGCGGCGCTACGTCTGGCGACTTACGCTAGACGTAGCGATAGGGGCCGCGCTAGGCGGCCCGGGATAATTCGGAGGGAGGAAGGCTGAGTAAAGCTCATGCGATCGACTTTAAACCAGCGTTGAATACCGTGTCAAATGGGATTTGCCTGATCGACGACAGGTTTGCGCACCACATCGACGATCACTTCGACCTGCCGCACGACCGCGGGCGGCACCGGCACATCGCCGCGCAGCACGCATTCGATCCATCGCGCGGTGGTCGCGGCGTCGAGCGTTTCGGGCAGTTCGATGGGAGGCGCGTGCGGCTGCGAGTGCTCGGGCGAGATCAGCGTATCGACGTGGCCGTCGTGGAACCAGTCGACCTGCACCTGGCGGCGCGTGTCCGCGACGGCTTCGCCTTCGGTGCCGCGCGCGAGCAGTGCGCCGCCCGCCGCCGCATCGGGATGCTCGGTGAAAAGTCCCGTGAGACTCTCGCGATACTCCGGATGCGTGTAGTTGACGAGCCTCAGGCCCGGATCGGCGAACGGCTGAAGGATTTTTACGAGCGTGTGCGTCGAATTGCGCACGCCCATGCGGCGTCTCAGCGCCAGGAGCCGGGCGAGCTTCGGCGCGAGCACGGCGATCGGCGCGAATGCGAGTCGGCGCGATGCGAGGCTGTCTTCGATTTCATCGTGCGAAGCCGCGTGCGCGATACCCAGTTCGGCGAAAATCGCGGCGCTCGTCACGCGGCCAGGATCGTCGGTGACGCCGTGCACCAGCACCGGCACGCCTTCGCGCGCGAGCAGAAGCGACAGCAGCGGCACGAGATTCGGCGTCTTGCGCGCGCCGTTGTAGCTCGGTATCGACACGGGCCGCGCGTGCTCGCGGCCATCCTGAACATGCAGCGGCTCGAACGAGCGATGCGCGGCGGACAGCATGGCGGCGAGCTCGGCGGAGGTCTCGCCCTTGACGCGGTAGGCAAGCAGCACCGCGCCCAGTTCGAGTTCGGAGACGCGATCTTCGAGGATCGCTTCGTAGAGCGCGTAGGTGTCCTCGTGCGAGAGGGCGCGCGCGCCGTTCGGCCCGCGGCCGATTTCCTTGATATAGCGCGCGCAGGCGAAAGTGGGGGCAGCGGAGTCGGTCATCGGATAGTTGTGGCGGATCGGGTGCTCAATTCCGTACTGTGAGCGATGCCGTCGCGCGTTTTAAGGTGCAGGAAGCTTATTGAGTACCGTATTTGACGAGCGCTGGCAAGCTGCACCGAGCGAGCGTTTCGCCCGTATTTCCTCCGATGCTTACGAATAACGCCGCGCCCACCGACCCGGCGATGGCTCGCCGAAAGCTCGCAAAGCCGCGTCCGACAAGCTTCGCCACGATTTACGCGCGCACGTTACACTCCCTTTTCTCGCCGGCCGTCCGCGCTGGCGCATTCGTCCATGAATCTGCACATCAAAACAGCAACAGGAGAGCGGGATGAGTTACGTATTTCCTCCGGCGCCGGCCGCAGCGGTGCCCGTCGATGGTTCGAATGAGCAGTTTCCGGTGCGCCGCATCTACTGCGTCGGCCGCAACTACGAAGCCCATGCGCGCGAAATGGGCCACGATCCGGATCGTGAGCCGCCGTTTTTCTTCAGCAAGCCCGCGGATGCCGTGCTGTACGTCGCGCCCGGTTCGACGGGCGAATTCCCGTATCCGTCGCAGACGAAGAATCTGCACTTCGAGATGGAACTCGTGGCCGCGATCGGCAAGCAGGGCAAGGACATTCCCGCCGATAAAGGGCTCGATTACATCTACGGCTACGCGCTCGGCCTCGACATGACGCGCCGCGACCTGCAAGCCGAAGCGAAGAAGCTCGGCCGTCCGTGGGACACGGCGAAAGGCTTCGACCGCTCGGCGCCGATCGGCCCGATTCATCCGGTGTCGAAGGTCGGGCATCTGGAAAAGAGCGCGATCTGGCTGACCGTCAATGGCGAGGAAAAGCAGCGTTCGGACATCTCGCAACTGATCTGGTCGGTGGGTGAAACCGTCGCGTATCTGTCGACGCTCTTCGAGCTCTTTCCCGGCGATCTCATTTTCACCGGCACGCCTGAAGGCGTCGGCGCGGTCGTGAAGGGCGATCTGCTGAAGGGCGGTGTCGGCGGCATCGGTGAATTTTCGGTGCGCGTCGTATGAAGCTCTACAGCTATTTCCGAAGTTCGGCGGCGTATCGCGTGCGCATCGCGCTGAATCTGAAGGGGCTCGATTACGATTACGTCGGCGTGCATTTGCTGCGCGATGGCGGGCAGCAGCTCAAGCCCGAATATCGCGCGGTGAATCCGGACGGCATCGTGCCCGCTCTCGTCGATGGCGACGACGTGCTCACGCAATCCCTCGCGATCATCGAATATCTCGAGGAAACGCATCCCGAGCCCGCGCTTCTGCCGAAAAGCCCGTCCGAGCGCGCGTTCGTGCGTTCCGTCGCGATGCAGGTCGCGTGTGAAATCCATCCGCTCGACAACCTGCGCGTGCTGAAGTACCTGAAGCATCAGGTCAAGGTGCCGGACGAAGCGAAGGACGCGTGGTACCGGCACTGGGTCGAAATCGGCTTCGAGTCGCTCGAAAAGCGGCTCGCCGCCGACAAGCGGGTCGGCGCGCTGACTTTCGGCGACACGCCGACCGTCGCCGATCTGTGCATCGTGCCGCAGGTATTCAACGCGCGGCGCTTCGGCATCGACGTGAGTCCGTATCCGACGATCGCGCGCATCGCGGACCACGCCTGCATGCTCGACGCCTTCGCACGGGCCGCTCCGGCGCAGCAGCCGGACGCCGAATGACGGCGGCGGATTCTGCGGGAGCGCTGTCGGGTTATCTGTCGGGTGCGGGTCTGGGAGCGAGCCTGATCGTCGCGATCGGGGCGCAGAATGCGTTCGTGTTGCGGCAGGGGTTGAAGCGCCGCCACGTGGGCATCGTCGTGTCGATCTGCGCGTTCATCGACGTGCTGTTGATCGCGCTCGGCGTCGGCGGAATGGGCGCGCTCATCGCGCGTGCGCCTGTTCTGCTCGACGTCATTCGCTGGGCAGGCGCGATCTTCGTGTTTCTGTATGGCGTGCGCGCTTTCCTCGCGGCGTGGCGCGGGCCGGGGCATCTGAACGCATCGGACGGCGATTCGCAGACGGCGATCGGCGCGGCGTCCACCGTGCTCGCGCTGTCGCTGCTCAATCCGCATGTCTATTTGGACACCGTGGTGTTGCTCGGCGGCATCGGCGCGCAGCGTGGCTGGCCGGGCAATGCGTGGTTCGCGGCGGGCGCGATGTGCGCGTCGGTCATCTGGTTCACGGCGCTCGGCTACGGGGCGCGTCTTTTGGAGCCGTGGTTCGAGAAGGACGTATCGTGGCGCGTGCTCGATGTGATCGTCGGCTGCGTGATGTGGTGGATCGCGGCTTCGCTGATATTCGCGCGATAAAAAAGGGCGTCCAACTGGACGCCCTTTTCAGGTTCAGCCGAGCAGCGCGTCCGCGAACTCTTCGGCGCTGAACGGCTGCAAATCTTCGACCTTCTCGCCCACGCCGATGAAGTACACCGGAACGGGCCGCTGACGCGCGATCGCGGCGAGAATACCGCCTTTCGCAGTGCCGTCGAGCTTGGTCACGACGAGGCCGGTCAGACCCAGCGCATCGTCGAATGCCTTCACCTGCGCGAGCGCATTCTGGCCCGTGTTCGCGTCGATCACGAGCAGCACTTCGTGCGGCGCGTCGGGCATCGCTTTGGCGATCACGCGGCGCACCTTGCGCAGTTCTTCCATCAGATGTAGTTGCGTCGGCAGACGGCCGGCGGTGTCGGCCATCATCACGTCGATCTTGCGCGCACGCGCCGCGCCGACGGCGTCGTAGATCACGGCGGCGGCGTCGCCGCTTTCCTGCGCGATCACCATCACGTTGTTGCGCTCGCCCCAGACCGTCAGTTGCTCGCGCGCGGCTGCGCGGAACGTATCGCCAGCGGCGAGCAGCACCGACTGGTTGAAGCGCTGCAGATGCTTCGCGAGTTTCCCGATGCTGGTCGTCTTGCCGACGCCATTCACGCCCGCGATCATCATCACGAGAGGTTGCGCGCGTCCGAGCATCAGCGATTTTTCGAGCGGACGCAGCAGATCGACGAGCAATTCGCGCAGCGCGGCCTTCACTTGCGACGCGTCGGTCAGACGCTCCGCGCGCACTTTCTCACGCAGCGATTCGAGCAGAAACTCGGTTGCATCGACGCCGGCATCGGACATCAGCAGCGCGGTTTCGAGTTCTTCGTACAGGTCTTCATCGATCTTCGCGCTGACGAAAATCCCGGTCAGATTGGAGCTCGTCTTGGAGAGACCGTGACGCAGACGCGAGATCCACGATTTTTTCGCGGCCGGATCGGCCTCGGGCGGCGGCACGATTTCCTCGTTCGCCTGATCCGTTTCCGGACCGCGCGCCCATTGCGACTGGGTGCGGCCTTGCCAGTATTCCTTCGATTCTTCCGTCCGAGGCTCGACGGACGGCGTGGGTACGACGGGCGCAGCGGGTTTCGCGGGGGCTTCGGGCTGCGCTTCTTCCGACGGCGTCTCGACAATGCCAAGCGCCTGCCGTTCGAGCTCGGCGTCGGAGATTTCTTCGTCCTCGGCGGCCTCGACGGATTCGTCCTGAGGAGCGCCGGGCGGCGCGTCAGCCGGCTTTTTGAATTTCTTGAAGAAGCTGAACATGGATTTTGACGATGATGCGCGCGTGAACCGATGGCCTCTTGCGCGCGTTCGAGTCGCTCCGCGCGAGGCCCGCGCGATGGGATAGTAGCCGCATATTTTATCAGGCGCCGCCGTCGGCGCCCGTGCGGCTCCCGGCATGGCGTGCGCGTGTGGTAACGTTGCCTTCATTGCCCGGGCTGGCTGATCTTCAGGCAAAAATGCCCGGCGCGCTCCACTCCAACAATCTGTTTATGCCCCGCACGTCCGCTACCCGATCCACCTTGCCGAGCCATACGCCATCGCGCGGAGGCAAACCGCACACGATCCGCATCATCGGCGGAGAGTGGAAACGCACGCCGCTGCCCGTGCTCGATCTCGATGGACTCAGGCCCACGCCGGATCGCGTGCGCGAGACGCTCTTCAACTGGCTCGGACAGGATCTGAGCGGTCAGCGTTGTCTCGACATGTTCGCGGGCAGCGGCGCGCTCGGTTTCGAGGCGGCGTCGCGCGGCGCGGCGCGTGTGGTGATGGTCGAAAGAAGCGGGAAGGCAGCGGCGCAGATCAGGGCGAATCAGACGAAGCTCGGCGCGCGCAACATCGAGGTTGCGGAAGCGGATGCGCTGAGGCTCGTCGCGAGCCTCGCGCGCGACTCGTTCGACGTGATCTTTCTCGACCCACCGTTCGGCGATCAGGCGTTGCTTCTGCGCGCGCTGGAACTGGCGGCGCCGCTCGTCACGCCCGACGGGGCGATTTACGTCGAATGCGGCGATGCGCTGGACCTGACAGGCATCGATGGGCTCGCCGGCTGGACCGTCGCGCGTGAAGGCAAGGCGGGCGCGGTCCGCTATCATTTGCTGCGTCGCGAAAATGAGGAATAATGCGCGTTCCCGATTTTGGTACAGCCAATCTCGCGGGGAATGAGGGAGAGTTGGTCGTCGCAGCCACGCGGCCCAATGTAAATAGAAGAGGAGAAGCTCATGGTTGTCGCCGTGTATCCGGGTACGTTCGACCCGCTCACTCGTGGGCATGAAGACATCGTCCGGCGCGCATCGAGCATTTTTGATCAGCTCGTCGTGGGCGTCGCGCACAGCCAGGCAAAGAAGCCGTTTTTCTCGCTGCAGGAGCGGCTGGATATCGCGCACGACGTGCTCGGGCATTATCCGAACGTGCAGGTGAGCAGTTTCACCGGGCTACTGAAGGATTTCGTCCGCAAGAACAACGCGCGCGTGATCGTGCGCGGACTGCGCGCCGTGTCCGATTTCGAGTACGAGTTCCAGATGGCCGGGATGAATCGCTATCTGCTGCCCGACGTCGAGACGATGTTCATGACGCCATCGGATCAGTATCAGTTCATCTCCGGCACCATCGTGCGCGAGATTGCGCAGCTCGGCGGCGACGTGAGCAAGTTCGTGTTCCCGTCGGTGGAAAAGCGGCTGATTGACAAAGTCGGTATTCTGTCGCAGAAGGATCCCGCGGCGCCCTGAGCGCCGGGCCCGTGCGCTTCGTCGTTATTGAACGTCGCGCGCGGGCGTCATGCCGGACTCGAAACCGGCGCAAGAGAGTGAAGCATGTCTTTGATCATTACCGACGAGTGCATCAACTGCGACGTTTGCGAGCCCGAGTGCCCGAACGACGCCATTTCGATGGGTCCCGACATCTACGTGATCGACCCGAACAAATGCACGGAATGCGTCGGCCATTTCGACGAACCGCAGTGCCAGCAGGTGTGCCCCGTGGAATGCATTCCGCGCGACCCGGCGCATGTCGAGACGCCTGAGCAGTTGATGGCCAAGTACCACGCGCTGATGGCGGCGAAGGGCCAGTAAGCCCTTCGCGTCTTATCCGATCAGCCCGGTCAGGGCGGCGACGAGCGCATCGCATTCGGCGGGCGTGCCGATCGAGATGCGCAGATGCTGATCGATTCGCGGCAACTTGAAATGACGCACGAAAATCTCTTTCGCCTTGAGCGCGGCGGCGAGTGCCGCGGCATCGTGTGCGGGATGCTTCGCGAACACGAAGTTGGCGGCGGACGGCACCACGTCGAAGCCGAGCGCCTGCAGTTGCGCGGTCAGTTTCTCGCGGCTCGCGATGACCTTCGCGCAGCCTTCTTCGAACCACGCCTGATCCTCATACGATGCGATCGCCGCGACCTGCGCGAGGCGATCGAGCGGATACGAGTTGAAGCTGTCCTTCACGCGCGTGAGCGCTTCGATCAGCGCCGGATCGCCGAATGCGAAGCCGACGCGCATGCCGGCCAGTGAACGCGCCTTCGAAGTCGTCTGTACGACGAGCAGGTTCGGATACGCGTCGATCAGATTCACGGCCGATTCCGCGCCGAAATCGACATACGCTTCATCGATGATCACAGGCGCGTCCGGATTCGCTTTCAGCAGGATTTCGATTTCCGAAAGCGGCAGCGCGCGGCCTGTCGGCGCATTCGGATTCGGTAGCAGCACGCCGCCGCCCGGCGCGCGGTAATCATCGACATCGATTGCGAAATCCGCGTTCAAAGGCACGGTCTCGTAGGCGACGCCGTAAAGCTGCGCGTAGACCGGATAAAAGCTGTAGGTGATGTCGGGGAAAGAAATCGGCTTGTCGTGCTTCAGCAGCGCCTGAAACGCGTGCGCGAGCACTTCGTCGGAACCGTTGCCGGCGAACACCTGCTCGATACGCAACCCATGATGCTTCGCAACCGTTTCGCGCAACGCGCGCGCGGTCGGATCGGGATATTTGCGCAGCGACGCGCCATCCTCGCCGAGTTCGCGCCGAATCGCTTCGACGACACGCGGCGACGGCGGGTACGGGTTCTCGTTCGTGTTGAGCTTGACGGGATGTGCCAGCGCGGGTTGCTCGCCCGGCACATAAGGCGTCAGACGATGGACGATATCGCTCCAGAAACGGCTCAAGGTCGGCTCCAAATCAAGAGTTGCGGTGCAGGTTCATCATCGCACGCTCGGTTTCGCCCGCGACGACGAAGGGCATCACGGCGAGCGCGCGCTCGATCGACTGATCGATCACATCCTGTTCCTCACGGCGCGGCGGCTTGAGCACGAAGTTCGCGACATCGGGCTTCGCACCCGCGCGCGCGCCTTCGGGAATGAGATCGCGCGGATGCCCGATGCCGATGCGCAACCGCCAATATTGCTGCGAAGAAAGGTGCGCGGAAATATCCTTCAGTCCGTTATGTCCGCCGCTGCCGCCGCCGAGTTTCATCTTGACGGTGCCGGGCGGCAGATCGAGTTCATCGTGCGCGACGAGAATCTCGTCGGGCAGAATCTTGAAGAACTGCGCGAGCGCGACCACCGATTGTCCCGAGCGGTTCATTAAGGTCTGCGGTTCGAGCAGATGCACTTCGTGGCCGTGCAGACGCCCCTTGCCGTAGAAACCGTGAAAGCGACGCTCGTCGCGCAGCGTCGCGCCCGCGTCGCGCGCGAACTGGTCGACGAACCAGAAGCCCGCGTTATGCCGCGTCGCGGTGTATTCGGCGCCCGGATTGCCCAGGCCGACGATCAGCTTGATCATGTCGAATCTTGTAGAACGAAAAAAAAACCCGCCGGGGCTTGCGCGCCGGCGGGTCACGTCGACCGTTCTTGCGAACGGATCGAGAGGATAGCGGTGTTCCGCGTGCTTACTCGGCCGCCGGCTTTTCGCCTTCAGCAACTTCGCCAGCCCCTTCCGACACGACAGCGGCCGGAACGGTAGCCGAAGCCACCACCGGGTTTTCCGCTTCGACGGAAACCGTCAGGCTCACGCCCTTCGGCAACGGGATGTCCTTCGCGTGCATCGTTTGACCGGCTTCGATCTTCGCCAGATCGATTTCCAGGAACTCAGGCAGGTCTGCCGGCAGGCATTCCACTTCCAGTTCCGTCACGACGTGCGAGATCACCGCGCCCGCCAGCTTCACGGCCGGGTTGGTTTCCTGGTTCATGAAGTGCAGCGGCACCTTGGTGTGCAGCTTCTTCTTCGCGTCGACGCGCTGGAAGTCCACGTGCAGCACGAGCTGCTTGAACGGGTGGTATTGCACGTCGCGCAGCAGAACCTGTTGCGACTTGCCGGCCACTTCCAGATCGAGAATCGACGAGTGGAAAACTTCCTTCTTCAGGGCGTGCCACAGGGCGTTGTGGTCGAGTTCGACCAGTTGAACGTCCGTTTCACCACCGTACACGATACCCGGGGTCTTGCCCGAGTTACGCAGGCGGCGGCTCGCACCCGTACCTTGCTTGCTACGCTCGAAAGCGACGACTTTCATGTTTCACTCCTATATCTGCCCGCGACCAGGCAGGGAAACCGGGATCATCGAAAATGTGTGATCCCACAACAAGCGACGCGAACCTTCGTTCGTTCGCGCCGATCATGCAAAAACGCGAAGCATGCGCCTCGCGTTCCTTGCTCAATTCTGTTTAGCCTTCGGCGAAGAGCGACATCACCGAGTCGCCGCGCCGGATTCTGGAGAATGTCTCGGCGAGCAGACCCGCGCTCGACAGCAGACGGATCTTCGGGCACGCGAGCGATTCGGACGACAGCGGAATGGTGTCCGTGACGACCAGTTCGTCCAGTTGCGACGCCGCGATGCGTTCGCCCGCGCCACCCGACAGCACCGGGTGCGTGGCATACGCGAAGACCTGCTTCGCGCCGCGGTCCTTCAGCACTTGCGCGGCCTTGCACAGCGTGCCGGCGGTATCGACCATGTCGTCCATGATCACGCAGGTGCGTCCTTCCACTTCACCAATGATGTTCATCACTTCGGCGACATTCGCCTTCGGACGACGCTTGTCGATGATCGCGAGGTCGGTGTTCAACTGCTTGGCGAGCGCACGCGCGCGCACCACGCCGCCCACGTCCGGCGACACGACCAGCAGATGATCATGATTCTGCTTGCGCAGATCGCCGAGCAGGACGGGCGTAGCGTAGATGTTGTCGACGGGGATGTCGAAGAAGCCTTGAATCTGGTCGGCGTGAAGGTCCATGGTGATCACGCGATCGACGCCGGCAATTTCCAGCATGTTCGCGACGACCTTCGCCGAGATGGCCACGCGCGCGGAACGCGGACGGCGGTCCTGGCGCGCATAGCCGAAGTAGGGGATGGCTGCGGTGATCCGGCCAGCGGATGCGCGTTTGAGCGCATCGACCATGATCATCAGTTCCATCAGGTTGTCGTTCGTGGGAGCGCAGGTGGACTGCAGAACGAATACGTCTTTGCCCCGAACGTTTTCCTGAATCTCGACCATGATCTCGCCGTCAGAGAAACGGCTGACCATCGCTTTACCGAGAGGAATTCCAAGGATTTTGACGACTTCCTGAGCAAGCGCGGGATTTGCGTTGCCAGTAAAAACCATCAGGCCGTCACTGCTCATCGTGCACCTGTCTGCGGCTGGAGGCGAGAGGAAAAACGCGAGAAAAAGAATGGCAGGGGAGGAAGGACTCGAACCCTCGCATGCCGGAATCAAAATCCGGTGCCTTGACCAACTTGGCGACTCCCCTACACTAACTTTGAGTCTTGCCGGGAAGTGTAGGACATGCCCGACAAAACAAAACCTATGACGCGAAAGCGAAGAGAGGATGAGAATCCAGACTTGCCGTTACCACGCTCTTCCAGCTTGCCGGCAGTTTGACTTGCGCCATTTCTGCTTCGGCTCGGCTGGGGAAAGCGGCAAACACGCTTGCTCCAGATCCGGTCATTCGCGCCGGTGCGAGATTGGAAAACCACTCGAGCACCTGTGCAACTTCCGCGTACTTTTCTGCAACTACAGCCTGCATGTCATTTCGACCGAAGCTGTCCGGCCAGTTTGCGTCTGACCTTTGCGCTGCAAGAAAGTCCATCATTTTGGCGACTTTCGTATCCCTTGTCAAGGCTTTTTCCGAAAAAATCGCCGCGGTCGGGACGTGAACATTGGGTGTGACTACCAGGAAGAAGCGTTTGGGCAGATCGACTGCCTGAAGCGCCTCGCCTACACCCTCTGCGAATGCATTTTGCCCGAAGACAAAAAACGGCACGTCCGCGCCGAGTTGCAGGCCGAGATTCTGCAGAATCTCACGCGAAAGATCAACACCCCAGAGTCGATTTAACGCCAAAAGAGTTGTGGCAGCGTCGGAACTGCCTCCGCCGAGGCCTGCGCCCATCGGCAGACGCTTGTCGATCTCGATCTCCACGCCGAACTTCGTGCCCGTGTGCTGTTGTAGCAAACGCGCCGCCCGCACGACGAGATCGTCGGCTTCGGGCACGCCCGGTATGTCGGTCTTGCGCGTAATCGCGCCGTCGTCGCGTCGCTTGAAATGCAGACGGTCGCCCCAGTCGAGCAACTGGAAGACGGTCTGCAGCAAGTGATAGCCATCCGGACGGCGGCCCGTGATGTGCAGGAAAAGGTTCAGCTTCGCGGGCGCGAGGCAGTCACGGAGCGAATCGTTGGATGAGGACATGCGTGATGCGACTACGAAGTTATTGATCGAGCACGAGCTTGATGTCGAGCGGCGGTTCGTTGCGCGAGAGATTCACGCGCTTCACGCCCGTCGCGGGCGCATCGGCGTAGGCCAGATAGTCGATCGTCCATCCGTCCTGCCTGATTTCCTTCGGACGGCCGTTGTTCGATTCCGGATCCAGCGTTGTCTGCGCGCGCGAACTCGGCGCCGCCGACGGCTGCAGCCAGTAGCGCAGGCCTTCGACCGGCAGCGCGAAACCGAGCGTGTTCTGCATCAGCAGGGAGACGTTGTCGGCGCTCACCGGCTGCCGATTGGGCAATTCGAGCGTGGCGAGCGACGGCGAGGACGTCACGATCGCCATCGTCTGGCCGAGCGGATTGCGCAACTGCAGCGTGACCGTATCGCCCGTTTCCTGCCAGTCGAAATTGCCGTACGCGTTTCGCTGCGTGCCGTTCTGATCGTTGTACTGCACGGCGAAGCGTCCGTGGTATTCACGGCTCGTCTGCGTCGCGAGCGAAGTGGATGCGTTCGTTGTCGTGGGGACGCGCGGCTGTAGCGCGCAACCCGACATCACCAGCGCGGCGGCTGCCGCAATGCCGAGCGCGCCGCGTCGAAGCGATGCGCCGGCGAGAAAATCGAATGCCATCAAAGGTCGTTTACCTGGAGTCGTTTTAGCGTTTTGACGAGCGTATCGTTGTCAGGTTCGAGCTTTTGCGCCTGCCGCCATGTCGCGCGCGCCTGATCCTGCTGTCCGGATTTCCATTGGACTTCGCCGAGATGCGCGCCGATTTCGGCATTCGGCTGCAGGTTGTACGCGTTCTTGAGAATCTTCTCCGCTTCGGCCGCGTTGCCCTGACGGAAACGCGCCCAGCCGAGGCTGTCCATGATGAACGCGTCGTTCGGCGCGAGCGAAACCGCCTTCTCGATCAGTTTCACCGCTTCGTCGAGCCGCTGATTGCGATCGACGAGCGAATAGCCGAGCGCGTTGTAGGCCTGCGGATTGGTCGGCTGCGTGCGCATCAGCGTGCGCAACTGCGTCTCCATCACGTCGTAATGGCCGTTCTTTTCGGCGGCCATCGCGTAGTCGTAGACGAGATCGGGATCGTCGGGGAATGCGGCCACCGCCTTGGCGAGATTTTCCTCTGCTTCCTTGTAGCGATGCGCCTCGAAGAGAATGGCCGAATCGGTGCGCGCGAGCAGCGCGAGATCGCGCGGATCAGAGCTTTGCAGGCTGCCGAGCAGCGCACGCGCGTCGTCTACCTTGCCTTGCTTCGCGAGCAGTTGCGCGCGCGTGATCTGCGCGGGCAGATATTGCTGGCTCGTGCGCGGAATCTTGTCGAGCCACTGGCTCGCGGCCGCCTCGTCTTTTTGCTCGAGCGCCAGTTGCGCGAGATAGATGTACGCCTGGCCGGGGTCCGCGCCCGGCGTGCTTTCCGCCGTCTTCGCGTAGAGATTCAGAAAGTCCTGCGCCTTGTCGAACTGTTTCTTCTGAATGTTGATGAGCGCGAGCGCCATCAACGGCGTCAGGTCCTTCGGGTCGTTCTTGCGCATGATCTCGAACTGCTTCTGCGCGTCGTCGAGCCTGTCGGAAGACAGGTACAACTGCGCGAGCGCGAGCCGTGCATCATGCGATTTCGGATTCTTGTCGAGATATTTCTCGAACGAAGCGATGCCTTCCTTGCGTTCTTCCGGACCCATGCGCGCGAGCGTCAGCGCGGCGGGCAGATAGTCCGGCTTGAGTTGCAGGGCTTTTTCGAGCGATGCCTTCGCGCCGGGCTGATCGTCCGCGATCAGTTGCTGGCGCGCGAGCGCGAGTTGCGCCTCCGGCCGGTTCTGATCGTTTTGCGTCAGATCCTTCAGCACGTTAAGCCCGCCGATGCGATTCGGTCCACGCGCGAGCAGGCTCTGCAACGAAATGATGGCTTCGCCGCGCTGATCGGGCGAGACCTTCGCGAGCTCGCGTTCGAGCGTGGGCTTCGCGTCTTCCGGCTTGCCGCTCACGATCAGAAGCGACGCGCTCAACTGCGCCGCGCGATCCGAATGCGGCGCGAACTGCTGCCAGAGTTGCGCCGACGTCAGCGCGTCGTTCGGGCTTTGCGCCGCGATCGCGATTTCGGTCGCGCGCTGCGCGAAACGCGGATCGTGCGTGTCGCGGGCAAGCGAGAGATAGGTCTGGAATGCAGGCGCCGGCTGACCGCGCTGCAACGCGACTTCAGCCGCCAGCACCTGAAACACGATCTGGCTGGACATTGCCACGTTCGGCAAATCCTGTGTCTCCGCGCCGCTGACCGGCGCGGTCAGCAGATCCGCGGCGTTTTGCGCGTCGGATTGATCGTCGGCGCTTGGAACGGGCGTCGCGTTCGGATCCTGAGCGTGCGCGGGGACGCACGCGAGCGCAGCCATCGCGAGCGCAATGGCGCCGGCGATGCGTGACATTGGCACGGCGAGCGAATGCGTCGAGCCGGCCAGACGCTTCGCAAACAGCTTCATGACGAACGAGTTCATGGAATTCCAGACGATGTTTCAGTCGATTGTAACGCGGTCGCTAAAATACCGGCACACTCGTCCCAGCAAGTCTCTCTCCAGAAAAATGCCCGAACTGCCGGAAGTCGAAGTCACCCGCCGGGGAATCGAACCGTATGTCGCCGGACGGCGCGTCGAGCACGTCGATGTCCGCACGCCCGCGCTGCGCTGGCCCATCCCGCAGCATCTTCCGAAGACGCTCGATCATCTGAAGATCGAGAAGGTCGAGCGGCGCGGCAAGTATCTGCTGTTCGAAACTGCCGAAGGATGGCTGATCGTTCATCTCGGCATGACGGGCACATTGCGCGTGCTGCGTCACGTGCCTAAGCCGCCCGAAGCGGCGAAGCACGACCACGTCGATATCGTGTTCGACGAATTCATCCTTCGTTTTCGCGATCCGCGTCGCTTCGGCGCGATCCTCTGGCATCCGCGCGCGGACGGCGACGTGCTCGATCATCCGCTGCTCGCGACGCTCGGCGTCGAGCCGTTTTCGCCGGAATTCTCCGGCGCGCTGCTGTTTCGCGCGACGCGCGGGCGCAAGGTGTCGGTGAAGCAGGCGCTGCTCGCGGGCGGGATCGTCGTGGGCGTGGGGAACATCTATGCGTCGGAGAGCCTCTTTCGCGCGGGCATCCGGCCGACGACCGCGGCGGGCCGAATCTCGCTCGTGCGCTACGATCTGCTGGCGGATGCGGTTCGCGTGACGCTCGCGGCCGCGATCGAGAAGGGCGGCAGTACGCTGCGCGATTTCGTCGGCAGCAACGGGGAGTCCGGCTACTTTCAGCTCGACTATTTCGTCTATGATCGCGCGGGCTTGCCGTGCCACGTCTGTGGAACGGCGATCAAACAAATCGTCCAGGGACAGCGCTCGACCTACTTCTGCCCGCGCTGCCAACGCTAATTTCCGATGCTCGCTCTCACCGATTTTTCGTCGCGCCTCATCGCGTGGCAACGCATTCACGGCCGCCACGAACTGCCGTGGCAGAACACGCGCGATGCGTATCGCATCTGGCTGTCGGAGATCATGCTGCAGCAGACGCAGGTTTCGACGGTCATCCCGTATTACGCGCGGTTTCTCGAACGCTTTCCGACGGTGACGGCGCTCGCCGACGCGCCCATCGACGACGTCATGGCGCGCTGGGCCGGGCTCGGCTACTACTCGCGCGCGCGCAATCTCCATCGCTGCGCGCAGGTCGTCGCGCACGAGCATGGCGGCGCGTTTCCGCAGACCGTCGATGCGCTCGCGATGCTGCCGGGCATCGGACGCTCGACGGCGGCGGCGATCGCGTCGTTCGCGTTCGGCGCGCGCGCGACGATTCTCGACGGCAACGTGAAGCGCGTACTCGCGCGCGTGTTCGGCGTCGAGGGATTTCCAGGCGAAAAGCGCGTCGAGAATGCGATGTGGGCGCTCGCCGAATCGCTGCTGCCGGACGCGGCGAACAAGGACGATGTGACCGCCTACACCCAAGGCCTGATGGACCTCGGCGCAACGCTGTGCGTGCGCGGCAAGCCGGATTGCGCGCGCTGTCCGTTCGCATCGGATTGTGTGGCGAAGGTCGAGGGACGCCAGCGGGAACTCCCCGCCGCGCGTCCGAAGAAAGCCGTGCCGACGCGCAAGACATGGATGCTGATCCTGCAGGACGGCGATTCGATTCTTTTGCAAAAGCGTCCGTCGATGGGCATCTGGGGCGGACTGTGGAGTCTGCCCGAGGCCGCGGACGAAGCCGCGCTGGCGGAAGTCGCGCGCGATCTCGGCGCCGACGAACATCTTCAGCGTCTCGCGCCGCTCTCTCACACCTTCACGCACTTCAAGCTGGATATCGAGCCGCGTCTCGGCGAAGCGCGCAACGCGCCGCGCGAGTTGATGAGCGCGGAAAGCGTCTGGGCGCCGCTCGCGAAGATCGACGCCTACGGCGTGCCCGCGCCCGTGCGCAAGCTGATCGATGCGCTGAGCGGCTCGCTCATCTAAAGCAGTTGATGGTGCTGCATGTAGTGATGCACCACGTCGATACGCGCGCCGGCGTCCATCAGTTCCATGAGCTTCTGGCGGGCGCGCATCGGGATCGGCAGGATTTCGGCGAGGCGGTTTGATACCCAGGTGGGATCGTCGAAGAGAAATGGCTCGACGAACGGCAGGTTCTGCGGCTCGCGCTCCCTGATCGTATCGATGATGCGCTCCAGCACTTCCGCGCACGCGCCGAACTTTGCGAGCGCTTCCACGCCGCGCAGCGGCTGATCGTCGCCCAGCAACTCCGCCGTGCCGACGAGCAGATTGCTCGGCTCCACACGATGATCCGTCAGCCTGAAGCGCTCGGTGCCGCGTGCCTGAACGAGCAGGAGGCCGAAGGTATCGACATCGCATTCCGAAATCTCGGCAAGACAGCCGATGTTCTCCGGCACCGACGGATCGCCCGGCGACGCGACTTCGTGCCCGCTTTTCAGCAGGCACACGCCGAAAGGCGTTTTCTCGCGCAGACACTCGCGCGCCATGTCGAGATAGCGCGCTTCGAAAATCTTGAGCGGCAAGAGGCCGCCGGGAAACAGCACGGTGTGAAGCGGAAACAGCGGCAAGTCAGCCAGAATGGGATTCGAAGACATCGCGCCCCTCCAGGGTGGACCGCCGGCGCGGCGATCGGGTTCGCGTGTGAGGCGCGCTGTCACCCAGCCGGGATGGGCGCGTCACGATGCCGCACGATCACGTTTGCCGTCTCGCAAAAGCGCGCGGCGAGCGCCTCCGCGATGAACACCGAGCGATGCTGCCCGCCCGTGCAGCCGATCGCGACGGTGAGATAGCTGCGGTTGTCGTCGCGAAAACGCGGCAGCCATTTGCCGACGAACGCGCCGATGTCGTCGATCATCTCGCCCACGAGCGGCTGCGCGGAAAGGAAATCGATGATCGGTTTGTCGAGGCCCGTGAACGGGCGCAACTCGCGGTCGTAATACGGGTTGGGCAGCGTGCGCACGTCGAACACGAGATCGGCGTCGAGCGGCACGCCGCGCTTGAAACCGAACGATTCGAACATCAGCGTGAGATCGGCGGCGTCCGTTTCGACGAAGCGCTTGACCCATGCGCGCAGCACGTTCGCGCGCAGGTTGCTCGTGTCGATCTGATGGCCGTACTCCGCGAGGCCCGCAACCAGTTCGCGCTCCCGCTCGATCGCTTCGGCGAGCGAGTTCAGCACGCCGACATCGGCTTCGCGCATCGGGGGGCCGGACAGCGGGTGACGCCGGCGCGTCTCGGAGAAGCGCTGAATCAGCGACTGCGTGCTCGCGTTGAGGAACAGCACGCGCAGGTCGTAATCGTCCGAAAGCTTGCGGATGATGGCAGGTACGTCGTCGAGCGAGTGGCTCGAACGCGCGTCGATCGCGACGGCGAGACGCGTCTGGCCTTCTTTCGCCAGATAGCCGGCGAGTTCGGGAAGAAAGCGCGGCGGCAGGTTGTCGACGCAATAATATCCGCCGTCTTCCAGGGCGTTCAGCGCGACGGACTTGCCGGAACCGGATATGCCGGTGATCAGGATGATACGCATGGGTCTCGAGGGATTCGCTTTCTCTTAGCTTAGCACCTGCGCCCGATTCGTTTCGGCACGCGCGACGTTCCGCGGTCAGATCAGCTTGCCGGGAAACTGGCTGTCGGGGTCCTGCATCGCGAGGCGCTGACGGTCCATGAAGTCGCGCAAGGTATCGATGCCGCGCAGTTGCAGAATCGTGTTGCGCACCGCCGCCTCGACCAGCACGGCAAGGTTGCGGCCCGCCGCGACCTGAATCGTCACCTTGCTGATCGGCAGGCCGAGCACATCGACGGTCTGGCTTTCGAGCGGCAGGCGCTGGAATTCGCCATCCGGCCGGCGCACCAGTTGCACGATCAGTTTGAGCTTCATCTTCCGGCGCACGGCGGTTTCACCGAAGATCGTCTTGATGTCGAGAAGGCCCAGGCCGCGCACTTCGAGCAGATTCTGCAAGAGAGGCGGGCAGCGCCCTTCGACGAAATCGGGGCCGAGGCGCACGAAATCGACGGCGTCATCCGCCACCAGACCGTGGCCACGGCTGATGAGTTCCAGCCCGAGTTCGCTCTTGCCGAGACCGGAGTCGCCGGTGAGCAGCACGCCCATGCCGAGGATGTCGATGAACACGCCATGCAGCGTCGCGCGCGGCGCGAGAATGCGCGACATGTACGCGCGCAGGCTGTCGATCACGGCCGCTGCGGACATGCGCGTCGTGAAAAGCGGCGTCGACGAACGCGTGCAGCGCAGAACGAGTTCCGGCGGCGCGCCGACTTCGCCCGCGACGACGAGAAACGGCGGTTCGAGCGCGATCAGTTCGGCCATATGGCGCGAACGGTCTTCGTCGGACTGGCGTTGGTAGTAGTTGATCTCGGCGTCGCCGAGCACCTGGATACGGTTCGGGTGAATCAGGTTCAGGTGGCCGACGAGATCGGCGCTCGACGTCGCGTTTGCGACCGTCTCGCTCGAAAAGCCGCGTTCCCAGCCTTCGTGCCCGGTGAGCCAACTGAGCTTCAGAGCGGCTGCGTTGTCGTCAAAAATGCTTTGAGCGTTGATGCTGGACGTATCCATGAGACCGGAACTCCGTTGGAAGCCGGGAGCAGCCTTTGCGTAACGACGAAGCGGGTCGCTTCAGTACGCCGCATGGCGCCGCGTTTGACCGATTGTGCCCCAGAAGCTCTACGTAAGCGAGGCGCGCCCGGCGCGAAAGCTGCACGGACGCGCCTCGGACGCGTATCGCTAGATTCGGGTGGCTGTTACGGTTGCCATTGCGTGAGCACTTGATAAAGCGCCTCACGATTTTCTTCCTTGTGCAGGCGCTCGCGCGCCTCGCTGTCGGAGAGCAGTTGCGCGATCTCCGAGAGAATTTCAAGATGCTGCTGCGTTGCCTGCTCGGGCACGAGCAGGAAGATGAGCAGAGAGACCGGCTGGCCGTCGGGCGATTCGAACGCGACGGGTTCGGCCAGGCGCACGAAGGCGGCGAGCGGTTGCTTCAGCCCCTTGATGCGGCCGTGCGGAATCGCGACGCCTTCGCCGAGGCCGGTCGAGCCGAGACGCTCACGCGCGAAGAGATTGTCGGTGACGGTACTGCGGGCGATGCCGTTCTGGTTCTCGAAAATCAGGCCCGCTTGCTCGAATACGCGTTTCTTGCTGGTAACGGACAATCCGAGAACCACGTTCTCGAGGGGAAGAAATTTGGCTAAACGATTCATGTTGGCAGGCTGATGCGTGGCCTGATAGCTCCTCATCGTGGCCGCTGTCTGAAAGCGCTCACGGCGATGGTGATACGGAAAGTGCGCTGGCGGCGTTCCCTGCAGCGTGCCTGTCGTGCGACCCCGAAAATAACCGGATCATTATAGAACAGGGTACTGCCCGATGGTGCGCCGCGCAATTGCACCGATTTGCGATCCAATGTGCAGGACAAAGCCCTGAAAATCAATGTCTTGCGGCTCTCTACGGCGAAAATCCAACAAAAAAGCCGCCAGTCGGGGGCGGCTTCGGTTTGGTGCATGCCCGGATCGATCGTTTCCGGATAGTCGAGGACTTCCTCGAATCATGCCCGCCGTCCTGTGGCGGCGGGTGTCGCTGTCATCCGCGGATCAACCGGCGAGCGTGCGTGCGCTCAGGGCGACGGTGCTTCCAGTTCCTGCGGCTCGCCACGGTACTTTACAGACTCGTGGGCGTGGCCTTGAATCTTGTCCTTGTGCTTGATGACCTGCCGATCCAGCTTGTCGACCATCAGATCGATGGCGGCGTACATATCAGCGTCACAACTCTCGATAAAAATGTCCTTGCCCTTCAGATGCAGGTTGATTTCAGCCTTCTGCCTCTTTTCCTTTTCCCTATGATTGTCGACCGAGAGGACAACGTTGCCGTCGATCACTTGATCGAAATGACGGAGCACCCTGTCCAGTTTCGTGATCACGTACTCGCGCAACGCAGGCGTCAATTCGAGGTGGTGTCCACTGATCTTCAGATTCATAGTTGCTCTCCAAGCTAATGGCCGTGAGATCACGTCGGCTCGTCCGAAACCGGGCGGCAATGCGTCCCGTCAGCGCGTCATCCTGGCGCGACTGAAAAACGGAATGCATCGGCCGGCACGTCCGCGCTCTCGCGATGCGGCCGGTAAACGCCCATCACAACACGCGATGGACTACAGAGACGGGTCATAGAGACTTGCGCAGATTCACTGCCGGGATCTTGAGGGCTTCGCGGTACTTGGCGACGGTGCGCCGCGCGACCACGAATCCTTGTTCCGCCAGCAGTTCGGCGATGCGGCTGTCTGAAAGAGGAGTTTTGGGGTCTTCCGCTCCTATCAGTTGCTTGATGAGGGCCCGGATCGCCGTTGACGATGCCGCGCCTCCTGTGTCGGTCGAAACGTGCGATCCAAAGAAGTACTTAAATTCAAGCGTCCCGAATGGGGTGAGCATGTACTTGCCTGTGGTCACACGAGAAACCGTCGATTCGTGTAATCCCAGCGTATCAGCAATCTCCCGCAAAACCAAGGGCCGCATGGCGATTTCGCCATGTGCAAAAAAGTTCTTCTGACGCTCCACGATCGCCTGCGCGACACGCAGAATCGTCTCAAACCTCTGCTGAATATTCTTGATGAGCCAGCGCGCTTCCTGGAGTTGCTGACGCAGCGAGCCGCTGCCCGGATCGCCGCGATTGTTGCGCAGGATGTTCGCGTACAGATGGTTGATGCGCAGCTTCGGCACGATCTCCGGATTCAGCTCCGCCGTCCATCCGCTCGCCGCCTTTCGCACGAGAATATCCGGCACGACATAGTCCGCTTCGCTCTTGCCGTACGCGGCGCCGGGGAAAGGCTCCAGCGATCTGATCAGCACATGCGCGTCGCGCAGCGCGTCGTCGTTGGCCTTCAGTTGCTTGCGCAGACGCGTGAAGTCTCGCGCCGCGAGCAGTTCAAGATGATTCGTGACGATATCGAGCGCCAGCGTGCGCGTGGGCGAGCCGTCGAGGCGCAGCAACTGCAGCTTCAGGCATTCCGATGCCGAACGTCCGCCCACGCCGGGCGGATCGAAGCTTTGCAGCAAGGCGAGCGCCGCGCTCAACTCGTCGAGATCGACTTCGAGTTCTTCGGGGAGATCGGTCTGGACTTCATCGAGCGATGACGTCAGATACCCGTCCTCGTCCAGCGATTCGATCAGAAACGTGACGAGCGCACGATCGCGCTGATTCGCCGCGGTCATGCGCAACTGCGAGGTCAGATGGTCGCGCAGCGTCGTGGTCGATTCGTGGATTTGCAGCGGCGGGAGATCGTCGTCGTCGGACGCGTTGTTCGAACGGCCGTAGTCTTCGAGGTTCCACGAACTGGAATCCTGAGCGCTGTCCGAACCCATTCCGTTGTATTCGTCGACGCCCTGCGGTTCGCTATTTTCCGAACGTTCGGAACTGGAACTGCTCGATGACGAGCCGTTGCTCATCATCGAATCGGGCGGCGTGCTCGGCGTGTTCGGCGCCGCGATCAGCGAGCCGTCCGCGGCGACGCGCAGCGGGCTCGTGATCCAGTCGTCGTCGTTCTCGAGCAGTGGATTCTGAGCGACGGCCATCGCGACTTCCTGCTGCAGTTCGAGCGTCGACAACTGCAGCAGCCGGATGGACTGCTGAAGTTGCGGGGTCAGCGCAAGATGCTGCGAGAGGCGAAGTTGGAGGCTGGCTTTCATGGCAAGGTTTTATTTCATTGTAGAGAGTTTGCCACGCGCGCGAAACCTCGCGGGGATTCCAAAAAAGCGCATGCCGCCCGAAGGGGCGGCACGTAAGTTTTGCTGCTGTCGCATGATGCGGCGCACGATACTCGCCGTTTTTGCGAGCGTGTTTCACATGCGGAAATGCTCGCCGAGATAGACGCGGCGCACGCTTTCGTTTTCGATAATTTCGCCCGGCGCGCCTGCCGCGAGCACGCTGCCGTCGCTGATGATATACGCGTGATCGCAGATGCCGAGCGTCTCACGCACGTTGTGGTCCGTGATCAAAACGCCGATGTTGCGCTGCTTCAGAAACTTCACGATCTTCTGAATTTCCAGCACGGCGATCGGATCGACGCCCGCGAACGGTTCGTCGAGCAGAATGAAGCTCGGATTGGTCGCGAGCGCGCGCGCAATCTCGACGCGACGGCGCTCGCCGCCCGACAATGACAGCGCCGGATTCTCGCGCAGATGCGCGATCTGCAACTCGTCGAGCAAGGCTTCTGCGCGCTGTGTTATGGCGTCTTTTGACAGGCGTTTGCCCGCTTCGTCGCTCTGCAGTTCCAGCACCGCGCGAATGTTCTGCTCGACGGTGAGCTTGCGAAACACCGAGGCTTCCTGCGGCAGATACGACAAGCCGAGGTGCGCGCGCTGATGAATCGGCAAAAGGCTGATCGAGTTGCCGTCGAGGTCGATTTCTCCGGCATCGAGCGGCACGAGACCGACGATCATATAGAACGACGTGGTCTTTCCCGCGCCGTTCGGACCGAGCAGGCCGACCACTTCACCGCTCTTTACATCGAGCGACACGTCCTTCACCACGGTGCGCGACCCGTATCGCTTCTTCAGATTGCGGACGACGAGCGAACTCGATTGGCCTTCCGGCTTGCGGTGGGGCATGGAGGTCGAATTCACTGCTGCGGGTTTCCTTGAATGGTGTTCGACGGAGAAAGCGTGGCGGGCGATCCGTTCAGCGGCGCGGCGCCGCCCGAGCGCGGCGCGAGCATTGCGCGCACCCGGCCGTTCGGATTGCCGGGACCGGCCTGGTCCTTGCCCGCGGTCGCCGTATAGAAGTCCTTCTGGCCGTCGTAAGTGATCACGCTGCCGTGCACTTCGTCCTGAACTTTCGTCAGGCCTTGCAGGCGGCGCACGACAGCGCGTGTCGTGAGCTTCGTGAAGTCGTTCTTGCCGTCGTAGTCGATGCGGACCGCGTTGCCGTCGATGTACTCGTCGAGGCCGTCACGCTTCTGGCGGAAGTACGAGAGATTGTTGCCGCTCGACGTGCCGGTCGCGTATTGATAGCCCTGCGGGTCCTGCGTGACTTCCACGCGGTCGGCCTTGATGACGATCGTGCCTTTGGTCGCGACGACGTGACCGGTGAAGATGTTTTTCTGGCCGAGATCGTCGTAGGACATGTTGTCCGCTTCGATGTTGAGCGGTTTGTCGCGGTCGGCCTTTTCGGCGTGCGCGGGCAGCGCGGCCAGCGCAGCGGCGATGGTCAGCGCGGCGGCGAGCCCGGCCCGCGAGGCGTGCACGGCGCGGCGCGCGGGCGTTGCGCGCGCATGGCCGCCATCGGGACGAGGGTACCTTTCGTTCATGCAGTCACAATTCGGATGGGAGTGCCGGGATTACTTGGACGAGCCGCCGTTGATATCCGTGGCGGCGATTGCACCGCGCACGTTACCGAAGAGCTTCATTACCCGGGTCACGTTGTTGTAGTTCATGCCAGAGGCGGTCATCACGGACGGGCCGCGCTGAAGTCTAACCGGTTTTTCCGTTTCGATGACATCGTCGTTCACCAGCACGCGAAAATGCTGCGAATCGGCCTGCATCTGCGGATCTCCGTAGCCGGCCGCGCGCACGATGCGTGCGTCGTCGTAAAGATCGACGATCGAGACGTCGCCGTTGACCGTGCCGCGCAGGGCTGTCGCCGTGACGGTCGGCTTCAGCGGCTGGAACATGCGCATTGCGGGCAGCGTCAGGTCGCTGTTCTCGTCGTCTTCGTAATGCACCATCGATTTCGCCGTCAGACGATATTGCGTCGTGCCGGTGGCGTCGAGCTCGGAAACGGAAAAGTTGTTGGCGAAGTAGTCGGGCGTGTGGCGCTTCTCCGGTGCGGGCGCCTGCTGCGCGGGAGGCAGCGTGGCTTGCAGCAGCCAGTAGGTGATGCCGGCCAGCGCCGCCATCGCGACGAGCGGCAGGAGCGAGGCGAGCTTTCCGGGGCGTTGCATGGGCTTCAGCCTCCGAGCGCCGCGGCGAGCAGTTCGTCGTAGCGATGTTGCGCGCGCAGGATCGCGTCGCAGACTTCGCGCACTGCACCGTGTCCGCCGCGCGCTTCCGCGACCCAGTGCACGCGCTGGATCACTTCGGGATGCGCGTTCGCGGGCGCGGCCGCAAAGCCGCAGCGGCGCATGACCGCGAGGTCGGGCCAGTCGTCGCCCATATAGCCGCATTCGTCGGCCGCGATGCCGGTCGCATCGAGCAGTTCGGCGAGCGCGACGGTTTTATCGGCGACGCCCTGATAGAGATGCGTGATGCCCAGTTCGCGCGCGCGCGCCGCGACGATGCCCGACTGCCGGCCCGTGATGATGGCCGTTTGCACGCCGACGGACTGCAGCATCTTCACGCCGTGGCCGTCGAGCGAATTGAACGACTTCATCGCGTCGCCGTCAGCGGTGAAGAAGAGGCTGCCGTCGGTGAAAACGCCGTCGACGTCGAATACCATCAACTTGAGGCGGCTCGCGCGTTCGGCGGCGGTGAGAGGCTTCTGCGCCATCAGATTACCTTCTTGGAGAAGAGGTCGTGCATGTTCAGTGCGCCGATCAAAGTGGCATCGGCGTCCACGACCAGCATCTGATTGATGCGATAGCGCTCCATCAGTTCCACGGCCTCGACGGCAAGATGATCCGGCGCGATCGTGCGCGGATTGCGCGTCATGACGTCCACGAGCTTCAGCGCGCGGAAATCGCCGTCGCGCTGCAGGATGCGGCGCAGGTCGCCGTCGGTGAAAATACCGTGAACGTGACGGTTTGCATCGATGACCGCCGTCATGCCCATGCGCTTGTCGGTGATCTGGAAGAGCGCGTCCGAAACAGTCGCGTCGAGCGATACGACCGGCACTTCGTCGCCCACGCGCATGACGTCGCGCACGTAGGTGAGCAGGCGCCGTCCGAGCGCGCCGCCCGGATGCGAGCGCGCGAAGTCGTCGGGACCGAAGCCGCGCGCATCGAGCACGGCGACGGCGAGCGCGTCGCCGAGCGCCATCGCGGCGGTCGTGCTGGCCGTGGGCGCGAGATTCATCGGGCACGCTTCCTTTTCGACGCGCGCGTTGAGGTGCATGTCGGCCAATTGCGCGAGACTCGATTCGGGACGGCCGGTGATCGCGATCAGCTTCGCCCCGAGCCGCTTGATGAGCGGCAGAATGGCAACGAGCTCCTCGGTTTCGCCCGAGTTGGACAGCGCGATGAAGATGTCGTCGGCGGTGACCATGCCGAGGTCGCCGTGGCTCGCCTCGGCGGGATGCACGAAGAACGCGGGCGTGCCGGTGCTCGCGAGCGTCGCGGCGAATTTGCGCGCGACATGGCCCGACTTGCCGATGCCCGATACGACCACGCGGCCGCGACAGGCGAGCAGCGTTTCGACCGCGCTCGTGAAGTTTTCGTCGAGGAGTTCGGAAAGCCCGCGAACGGCGTCGGCTTCGATCTGGATTACGTTGCGAGCCAGCGCCAGTGCCCGGTCGCCATTGATTTTCGCTATCATGCGCGGAGTATAGCAAAGGCGTTTCTCAGCCGCCCCGCCGGGAGCGCGGCGCGCCGCCGCCTATCCGCCCCCGCAAGCCCTGTCGTCAGGGGCCTTTTTAAGATGCCGGAGCGCCTGAAGCACGCGCCTCGGAACACTGACGAACGAGGACGCTAGCCGGATGACCTCTCCGCTCGAAATGACGCTGTTGCTGCTGCTCTGCTCCGTGGCAGGCGTCGTCGTATTTCGCTATTTCAATCTGCCGCCGATGCTCGGCTATCTGACGGTCGGCATCATCGTGGGACCGCATGCAGCGGGTATCGCGCCGGATTCTGACCGCGCGCAGCATCTCGCCGAATTCGGCGTCGTCTTCCTGATGTTCTCCATCGGGCTCGAATTCTCGCTCTCCAAACTGCGCTCGATGCGGCGCATCGTGTTCGGCCTCGGCGCGAGTCAGGTCGCGGCGACGATCGCGCTCGCGCTGATCTTCGGCTGGATCGCCAATTTCTGGATGGAGATGTCATGGCAGGCGAGCTTCGCGCTCGGCGGCGCGATGTCCATGTCCTCCACCGCCATTGTCAGCAAGCTGCTCGCGGAGCGGCTCGAACTCGAATCGGAGCATGGCCGCAACATCTTCGGCGTGCTGCTGTTCCAGGATCTGGCGGTCGTGCCGCTGCTCATCATCATCGCGGCGTTCGGCAACGGCAATTCGTCTCAGCTCGCGATGTGGCTCGGCATCGCGGCAGTGAAGATCGTCGTCGCGTTGACGGTCCTGCTGTTCATCGGCCAGAAGTTCATGACGCGCTGGTTCGATCTCGTCGCGCGACGCCGCTCGCAAGAGCTGTTCATGCTGAACCTGCTGCTAGTGACGCTGGGCGCGGCGTTCATCACCGACAAATTCGGCCTGTCGCTCGCGCTCGGCGCGTTCATCGCGGGCATGCTGATCGCCGAGACGCCGTATCGGCATCAGGTGGAAGAGGACATCAAGCCGTTTCGCGATGTGCTGCTCGGTCTCTTCTTCGTGACCACCGGCATGCTGCTGAATCCGCGCGTGATCTGGGAACATCCGCTTCTCGTGCTCGGCTTTTTCGTCGTGCCGATCCTGCTCAAAGCCGTGATGATCACCGGTCTCGCGCGTGCGTTCGGCGCGGCGCCGGGCGTCGCGATGCGCACGGGCCTCGGGCTTGCGCAGGCAGGCGAATTCGGTTTCGTGTTGCTGAACCTGATCCTCGATTCGCATCTCGTCAACTCGACCATCCTGCAGGCGATTCTCTCCGCGATGCTGCTCTCGATGCTCGCCGCGCCGTTCATCATCCAGAACGCGGACCGGATTGTGCTGCGGCTGTCGTCGACGGAATGGATGCTGCAATCGCTGCAGATGACGAAGATCGCGACGCAGAGCCTCAAGCAGAGCGGCCACGTGATCATCTGCGGTTACGGCCGCGCGGGGCAGAACCTCGCGCGCATGCTGGAGCAGGAAGGCATTTCCTATGTCGCGCTGGATCTGGACCCGGACCGCGTCGCGGCGGCCGCGGCGGCGGGCGAATCGGTCGTGTTCGGCGATGCCGGGCGGCGCGAGTCGCTGCTCGCGGCGGGGCTGCATCGCGCGGCGACCGTCGCGATCACCTACGCGAACACGCCGTCGGCGCTGCGCGTGCTGCACAACATCCACGAACTCGCGCCGACCCTGCCCGTGATCGTGCGCACGGTCGATGACGCCGATCTCGAAAAGCTCACCGCCGCGGGCGCGACGGAAGTGATTCCGGAGATCGTCGAAGGCAGTCTGATGCTCGCGTCGCACACGCTCGTGCTGATGGGCGTGCCGATGCGGCGCGTCGTGCGGCGCGTCGAGGAAATGCGCGACGCGCGCTACAGCCTCCTGCGCGGCTACTTCCACGGCGCCGACGATGTCGACGACGACGATGGCCACGAGCAGGTGCGGCTACAATCCGTACCGATCGACGCAAATTCCGAAGCCGTTGGGCATTCGCTCGACGATCTCGGACTCGTCGGCAATGGAGTCGAGGTGACCGCGATCCGGCGCCACGGCATCCGGGGCGTCGAACCCGACCCCGAAACCAAGCTGCGCGCGAACGATATCGTCGTGCTGCGCGGCCTGCCCGAAGTGCTCGCGCAAGCCGAGGAACGGCTCTCGCGCAACCGCCGGGCGGCGTAGTTATCCTCTTTTGTCACCAAGGCGAACGCGCGGCCTCACGGCGCGGACTCCGGAGAAGTCATGTCCATTACCCCTTCGAACGCACCGCTCGACGCCGCGCGTTTCATCAAGGAGCGCGTGCGCACCGTCGAGAACTGGCCGCAGCCCGGCGTGCAGTTCCGCGACATCACGACGATCCTGCAAGACCGTAAGGCGCTGCGCATGCTGATCGACCTGTTCGTGCAGCGCTATATCGACGAGAACGTCAACGTGATCGCCGGCATGGATGCGCGCGGCTTCATCATCGGGCCGATTCTCGCGTACGAGCTGAGTCTCGGCTTCGTGCCGATCCGCAAGAAGGGCAAGCTGCCGTACAAGACGCTCTCGCAGTCGTACGACCTGGAGTACGGCAGCGCGACCGTCGAGATTCACGAGGATGCGTGCAAGCCGGGCGATCGCGTGGTGATCGTCGACGATCTGGTCGCGACAGGCGGCACGATGATGGCCGGCAAGATTCTGCTCGAACGGCTAGGCGCGGAAGTGGTGGAAGCGGCCGCGATTATCGATCTGCCGGATCTCGGCGGCTCGAAACTGCTGCGCGCGAACGGCGTGCCGCTCTATACCGTGTGCGAATTCGGCGGACATTGAGATGCCCAACTTCCTGCTCTTTCTTGCCGCATCGGTCGCGATCACGGTTGCGCCCGGCCCGGACAATCTGCAAGTGCTCGCGCGCGGCATTTCGCAAGGACGCCTCGCGGGCGTCGTCGCCGCGCTCGGCTTCGCGTTCGGCGTGATCTTCCATACGACGCTCGCCGCGCTCGGCATCGCGGCGCTGCTGCGTTCGTCGCCCGTCGCGTTTCAGGCGGTGAAGCTCGCGGGCGCGGCGTATCTCGTCTGGATCGGCATCAAGGCGCTGCGCAGTCACGGTCTCTCGACGGCGCACGCGCGCCCGAGCCAGCCGCTTTCGACCGTGTTCCGCCAGAGCGTGATCGGCAACATACTGAATCCGAAAGTCACGCTGTTCTTCATCGTGTTCCTGCCGCAATTCGTCGATCCGCACGGCGCGCAGAGCGTGATGCTTCAGATGTTCGAGCTCGGCGGATTGTTCATGTTGCAGACGGTCGTCGTGTTCTCGCTCTTCGGTATCGGCGCGGGGATGATCGGCGTATGGCTGAAGCGCCGTCCGCGCGTCGGCGTGTGGCTCGACCGGCTCGCGGGCGTGACGTTTATCCTGCTGGGCGTTCGCGTCGCCTTGCGCTGACCGGGATATCTGCATGACGCTGCCTGCCATCGATGCCGCGCGCCATTTCGATGCTGCCGCGCACGCGCCGTTTTTCATCGGCGATGAACGCGTCGGCTGGATTCGCCGCATCGATGTCGACGCGCTACGGCGCTGGCCCGACGTCTTCGGGATCGACGAAACATCGGTTCGGCTGAACGCTTCGCTCGCCGATGTGAATACGCGCAGCGCCGCGCTCGGCGCGGTCATCGGCGCGTTGTACGCGGAAGGCCGGATTCCCGGCTGGCGCGACGAAACCTACGCGATCCGCAACGACTTCGACGCGCCGCCGCTCGCGTTCATCGAGCGTGCGGCGTCGCGCTTCTTCGGCACGATGACCTACGCGGTGCACCTGAACGGCATCGTAAAATATCGCGATAAGCCGCCGCAGTTGTGGATCGCGCGCCGCAGCGAGACGAAGGCGACCGATCCCGGCATGCTCGACAACATCGTGGCGGGCGGCATCGGCTGGGGCTTCGAGTTGATGCCGACGCTCGTGAAGGAATGCTGGGAAGAGGCGGGCATGAGCGCCGCGCTCGCGCAAACCGCCGAGCGCGGCCGCACGTTCCATGTGCTGCAATCCTTGCCCGAAGGCACGCAGGCCGAGCAGATCTTCGTGTACGACATCTCTCTGCCGCCCGATTTCGCGCCGCGCAACCAGGACGGCGAAGTCGGCGAGCATCGTCTTGCACGCATCGAAGAGGTCGCGCGCTGGATCGAGGAGGGCAAGCTCACCGTCGACGCCAGTCTCGCGACGCTCGATTGCATGCTGCGCCACCAGTGGATCGACGAAGACGCGTGCGAGGGCATCGACGCGCTCTTCGATCCGCCGCCGCTCTGAACACCAAGAATCAAACGAACGAGGAAAGGTCATGTCGACCGAACATAGTTTCTATCTGAAGTTGTCGTGCCCGGACCGGCCGGGAATCGTGCATGCCGTGTCGGGTTTCCTGTTCAACCTCGGCGCCAATATCCTCGACTCCGCGCAATTCGGCGACAGCCGCACGGGCGAGTTCTTCATGCGCGTGCATTTTCAGCAAGTCGGCGGCGATCCCGGTCTCGACGCGCTGCGCAAGTCGTTCAGCGACCTCGCCGACGAATTCGGCATGCGCTGGGAGCTGCATGACGCGTCGGTGAAGCCGCGCGTCGTCATCATGGTGTCGAAGATCGGGCACTGCCTGAACGATCTGCTGTTCCGCTATCGCACCGGCCAGTTGCAGATCGAGATTCCGGCGATCATCTCGAATCACAAGGATTTCTATCAACTCGCCGCGAGCTACGACATTCCGTTCCATCATCTGCCGCTGCTGAAGTCGACGCCGGATGCAAAGGCCGCGCAGGAAGCGCGCGTGCTGGAAATCGTCGATCAGCACGACACGGATCTCGTCGTGCTCGCGCGTTACATGCAGATTCTGTCGGCGAACATGTGCGAGAAGCTCGCGGGCCGCGCGATCAACATCCATCACTCGTTCCTGCCGAGCTTCAAGGGCGCGAAGCCGTACTACCAGGCGTTCGACCGCGGCGTGAAGCTGATCGGCGCGACCGCGCACTATGTCACGTCCGATCTCGACGAAGGCCCGATCATCGAGCAGGAAGTGGAGCGGGTCGATCACAACATGACGCCGGATCAACTGACGGCGATCGGCCGCGACGTCGAATGCGTGACGCTCGCGCGCGCGGTGAAATGGCACGCGGAGCATCGCATTCTTTTGAACGGGCACAAAACGGTCGTGTTCCGTTAATCGCCCTTCGAATGCAGAAACGCCCGCAAGAAATGCGGCGTTTTTGTTTAGGGCGACCGGATCGAATCAGACAAGCCGCAGATAAATCAGCTCACGCTTGATATACGCGTAGAAAATCGGCGCGGCGACCACGCCCGGAATGCCGAATGCGGCTTCCATTGCGAGCATCGCGAGAAGCAGTTCCCAGGCGCGCGCCTCGATCTGGCCGCCGATGATGCGCGCATTCAGGAAGTATTCGAGCTTGTGGATGACGATCAAGAACGCGAGCGACGCGACCGCCGTGCCGAACGACACCGACAGCGAAATCCCGACGATGATCGTATTGGAGATCAGATTGCCGATCACCGGCAGCAGCCCGACGATGAACGTCACCAGCACGAGCGTCTTGGAGAGCGGCAATCTCTCGTGAAAGACCGGCAGCGCGACGAGCAGATAAAGCGCGGTGAAGACCGCGTTGATCGCCGAAATCTTGATCTGCGCGAACACGATGCGGCGAAACGCGTCGGCGAAGCGCGACACGCGCGCGATGAGCGCCGTGGACAGCGGCAAGCGATGATTCGACGGCCGCGGTGCGCTGACCGCGATAATCGCGCCGATGATCATGCCGATCAGGATATGCCCGAAGCCGCGCGCCATCTCCTTGCCGCCTTGCTGGAGCATTTCGGCGTGCCTGTGCATCAGCTCGGTAGCTTTGTCCTTCATCTGGCCGGCATCGACCGGCAGATAGTTCGCGATCCAGTCGGGCACGCGCAGGCGCGCGCTCGACGTGATGGTCATCAACTGGTCGAGCAGCTTTTGCAGGCTCGGCACGTCGTGCTCGAAATGCTCGATGGTGGCGACGGTGGCGCCCGTCAGCCCGCCGACGATGATCGCGGAAATCAGTCCGACCGCAATGAGCCGCGCGCCCTTGCTCACCACGTGGCGTTCGATGACCGGCGAAATCATGTGGACGAGCTGGAACACGAGCATGCCGGCGAGAAGACCGCCCAGCAATTTCAGATCGAGGACCAGCCACATCGCGAAGAGCGCGAGGATATAGCTGCCGATCTCCACCGCGGACAGCTTCGGCAAGCTCATGTCGCTCGTCAGCCTGACGTGGCGTGTGGGCAGGTCCCGTACCCGCGCCTCCTCGTTGGCAGCTTCGTTGCGCTTCGGCATGACTGCGTTCCTTTCCCCTGCTGCGTACGACGGTTATTCGTGCCGCGACGCGCGGCGCATTCCAACAGTCCGGCTGGCGGCGCCCGGCCACGAGGCCCGGCGTCGTGGTTCAGGCCGCCGATTTGGCCCGTTGCAGCAAGGGTGCCAGATATCTGCCGGTAAAACTCGCTTTTGACTTCGCGACCTGCTCCGGCGTGCCTTGGGCGATGATCTGGCCGCCGCCCGCACCGCCTTCCGGACCGAGGTCGATCACCCAGTCGGCGGTTTTGATCACGTCGAGATTATGCTCGATGATGACGACCGTGTTGCCCTGATCTCGCAGCCGATGGATCACTTCGAGCAGCAACGCGATATCGTGGAAGTGCAATCCGGTCGTCGGTTCATCGAGGATATATAGCGTCCGACCGGTATCGCGCTTGCTCAGTTCCAGCGAAAGCTTCACCCGCTGAGCTTCGCCGCCCGACAGCGTGGTCGCGGACTGGCCGAGCCTGATGTAGCCGAGACCGACATCGAGCAGTGTTCTCAGCTTGCGCGCGACCACCGGCACCGCCTTGAAGAACTCGTGCGCGGCCTCGACCGTCAGATCCAGTACTTCGCTGATGTTCTTGCCCTTGTACTGGACTTCGAGCGTTTCGCGGTTGTAGCGCTTGCCGTGGCATACGTCGCAGGGCACGTAGACGTCCGGCAGGAAGTGCATTTCCACCTTCAGCACGCCGTCGCCCTGACAGGCTTCGCAGCGTCCGCCCTTTACGTTGAACGAGAAGCGGCCCGGATCGTAGCCGCGCTCCTTGGCTGCCGGCACGCCCGCGAAGAGTTCGCGGATTGGCGTGAAGAGGCCCGTGTAGGTGGCCGGATTCGAGCGCGGCGTCCGGCCGATGGGCGATTGATCGACGGCGATCACCTTGTCGAAATGCTCCAGACCTTCGATCGACTCGTACGGCGCAGGCTCCGTTGCCGAGCCGTACAGATGCTGCGCGACCGCGTGCTGCAGCGTGTCGTTGATGAGCGTCGACTTGCCCGAGCCGGAAACGCCCGTCACGCAGGTCAAAAGTCCGACAGGCAGGTCCAGCGTCACGCGTTTCAGATTGTTGCCGTGCGCCTCGACGATGCGCAGCATGCGCTCGTCCGGCGCGGTGCGCTCGGTTGGGTAACTGATCGTGCGCTTGCCGGACAGATACTGGCCGGTGATCGAGTTCGCGTCTTTCTGCACCTGAACCGGCGTGCCCTGCGCGACGATCACGCCGCCATGCACGCCCGCGCCCGGTCCCATATCGACGACGTAATCCGCCATGCGGATCATGTCCTCGTCGTGCTCCACCACGATCACCGAATTGCCGATATCGCGCAGATGCTTGAGCGTGTCGATGAGCCGGTCGTTGTCGCGCTGATGCAGACCGATGGACGGCTCGTCGAGCACGTACATCACGCCGGTGAGCCCGGAGCCGATCTGCGACGCGAGCCGGATGCGCTGCGCCTCGCCGCCGGAGAGCGTTTCAGCGCTGCGTTCCAGCGACAGATAATCCAGCCCGACGTTGTTCAGAAACGAGAGCCGCGCGACGATTTCCTTGATCACCTTGTCGGCGATTTCGCCCTTTGCGCCTTCGAGGCGCAGCGTCTGGAAATAGCCGAGCGCATCGCGCAGCGGCCAGCCGCTGATTTCGTAGATGCCGCGTGCCTGATCGTCGGCGCCGACTTTCACGAAGCGCGCCTCGCGCCGCAGACGCGTGCCTTCGCAAGCCGGGCAGGGCTGATTGTTCTGGTATTTCGCGAGTTCCTCGCGCACGGCGGCGGAATCCGTCTCGCGATAGCGCCGCTCCAGATTCGGGATGATGCCTTCGAATGCATGCTCACGAACCGACGCGCGCCCGCGCTCGTTGATGTACGAGAAGGGAATCGCCTGCTTGCCCGAGCCGTACAGGAGGATCTTGCGCACTTTCTCGGGCAGGTCCTCGAATGGCGCGTCGATCTCGAATTCATAGAACGCCGCGAGGCTCTGCAGCATCTGGAAATAGAACTGGTTGCGCCGGTCCCAGCCCTTCACCGCGCCCGCCGCGAGCGACAGCGACGGATGCGCGACTACGCGCTTCGGATCGAAGAACGTGATCTGGCCGAGGCCGTCGCACTCGGGGCACGCGCCCATCGGATTGTTGAACGAGAAAAGGCGCGGCTCCAGTTCCGGCAGCGAGTACGAGCAGATCGGGCACGCGAACTTCGAGCTGAAGAGCTTTTCCTTGTCCGTGTCCATTTCGAGCGCGATCGCGCGGCCATCGGCCAGACGCAGCGCGGTTTCGAACGATTCCGCGAGGCGCTGCTTCATGTCCGGCCGCACCTTCAGGCGGTCGATCACGATGTCGATCGTGTGTTTGTCGTTCTTCTTGAGCTTCGGCAGCGAATCGACTTCGTAGATTTTCGCGACGCCTTCGTTCGCGGTGCCTCCGCCCGAGCGGATGCGAAAACGGATGAAACCCTGCGCCTGCATTTCCTCGAACAGTTCGACGTGCTCGCCCTTGCGATCCGCCACCACAGGCGCGAGGATCATCAGCTTGGTTTCTTCGGGCAGCGCGAGCGCGGCATCGACCATTTGCGAGACGCTTTGCGCCTCCAGCGGGATCAGATGATCCGGGCAGTAAGGCGTACCGACGCGCGCGTACAAAAGACGCAAATAGTCGTGGATTTCCGTGACGGTGCCGACAGTCGAGCGCGGATTGTGCGACGTGGCTTTCTGCTCGATCGAAATGGCGGGCGACAAACCTTCGATCAGATCGACGTCCGGTTTTTCCATCAACTGCAAAAATTGCCGCGCATACGCCGAAAGGCTTTCCACGTAACGGCGCTGGCCTTCCGCATACAGGGTGTCGAACGCGAGCGACGACTTGCCCGACCCGGACAGCCCCGTGATCACGATCAGCTTGTGGCGCGGCAAGTCGAGATTGACGTTCTTCAGATTGTGGGTGCGAGCCCCACGAATGCGAATTTCTTCCACGAGTTCGTTCCGGCGTTTTTCGGGTGCTTTCGGATGATTTCAGCGGCGCTTTCATCTGCACGGACGGGCCATACAGCCATTGCCGGGCGGAAAGAGAGAGGGCCAAACCTGCTACTATAACGACTTTTAAAGGGCGCAGCTCCCGGGCCCAAGGGCCGGATGCACGCCAATCGGCCGGCGCGGGGACTTGCTGGCCATCTGCGAGGCGAGCGCCGGCGCGACGAGCTGTACGCGCACACGATGCGTTCCATATAGTGCCGTTTCGAGCAAGAACAAGGCGACCGCGCCTGGCTGCGCCGCAGGCCAGGCCATACGCGACCCTCATCCTTTTCCCGTTTCTGATGTCCAATCCGTCTGCCACGTCTACACGTCTCTCCGCGCCGGAGCTGCGGGCGACCGTGTCGCTCGCCGCCATTTTCGCGCTGCGGATGCTCGGTCTTTTCATGATCATGCCGGTGTTTTCCATCTATGCGAAAACCATCCCCGGCGGCGACAACGTGCTGCTCGTCGGCATCGCGCTCGGCGCATACGGCGTCACGCAGTCCATGCTCTATATCTTCTACGGCTGGGTTTCCGACAAGTTCGGGCGCAAGCCGGTCATCGCGTTCGGCTTGCTGGTGTTCGCGATCGGGAGCTTTGTCGCGGCCATCGGGCATTCGATGGCGTGGATCATCGCCGGGCGTGTGATTCAGGGCATGGGCGCGGTGTCGTCGGCGGTGATCGCGTTCATCGCCGATCTGACCCACGAGGAAAACCGCACCAAGGCGATGGCGATGGTAGGCGGCAGCATCGGCGTGTCGTTCGCGGTGGCGATCGTCGGCGCGCCCATCGTGTTTCACTGGGTCGGCATGAGCGGGCTATTCACGGTCATCGGCGTGCTGTCGATCCTCGCGATCGGCGTGGTGTTCTGGATCGTGCCGGATCCGCCGGCGCATCCGGTCCACGTGAAGGCACCGTTCGCGGAGGTGCTGCACAACGTCGAGTTGCTTCGTTTGAACTTCGGCGTGCTCGTGCTGCATGCCACCCAGACGGCGCTGTTTCTCGTCGTGCCGCGCATTCTGGAGGAAGGCGGACTGCCGGTCGCGTCGCACTGGAAGATTTACCTGCCCGTGATGGCGCTCGCTTTCGTGATGATGGTTCCGGCGATCATCGCCGCCGAGAAACGTGGAAAAATGAAGAGCGTCATGCTGAGTGCGATCGGGCTTATCCTGATCGGCCAGTTGTTATTGGGCGCCGCTCCCCATACGCTGTGGTCCGTGGCTGCCATTCTGTTCGTGTACTTTCTCGGCTTCAACGTGCTGGAGGCGTCGCAGCCGTCGCTCGTGTCGAAGCTCGCACCGGGCACGAGAAAGGGCGCGGCGGCGGGCGTGTACAACACGACACAGTCGATCGGCCTTGCGCTTGGTGGGGTGATCGGCGGCTGGCTGCTGAAGCTCGACGGGCCGAGCGCGGTCTTCTACGCTTGTTCGGTGCTGGTGCTCGCGTGGCTCCTCGTCGCGGCATGGATGAAACCGCCGCCGCGCAGAACCGGGCGCGCCGCCTGAGAGATATTTGAATCATCGAATCAAGCCGGCATGGTGTGGACGAATTACGTCTGAAGACGGAATCGGTCCGATTGCAGCATTCGGCTGACAGTTAGCAAGGAATCTACCGGAGAAATCATGGCATCAGTCAACAAGGTCATTCTCGTGGGCAATCTGGGCGCCGACCCGGAAACCCGCTACCTCCCGAGCGGCGACGCCGTGGCGAACATTCGTCTCGCGACGACGGACCGATACAAGGACAAGGCCTCCAACGAGTTCAAGGAACTCACGGAGTGGCATCGCGTGGCGTTCTTCGGCCGACTCGCGGAGATCGTGAACGAATATCTGAAGAAGGGCTCGTCGGTGTATATCGAAGGGCGTATCCGCACGCGCAAATGGACCGACCAATCGGGCCAGGAACGCTATTCGACGGAGATCGTCGCGGATCAGATGCAGATGCTCGGCGGCCGTGGCGGCGCGGCCGGCGGCGGCGATGACGGCGGCTACAGCCGCAGCGCGCCGATGGAGCGTTCCGGCGGCGGCGGGCGCGCACCCGCAGGCGGACGCCCGAGCGGCGGCGGCGCGGGTGGCGCTGGTGGCGCCGGCGGCGGTTCGAGCCGTCCGAGTGCGCCAGCAGGCGGCGGCTTCGACGACATGGACGACGATATCCCGTTCTGACCCACCGATAACGATTCGCGCATCGAAAGATGGGCCTCCGGCTGACATAGCCCGAGGCCCATTTTTTTCGTCCCGACAGGGCGTTTTCTGAATTATGTTGCCCGCTCACCCTTTTCCCGCCTGCGCATATTAATCTCTTGGAATCGCATGGACGACGGGTGCGCCCGGAATGGAACCGAAAGGCTTCGAAGCCTAATCGGACTTCTCCTATGGTCTGTTAAATATTCGCAATCTATTTTGAAAGTGGTTTTTCAAGAAAATACAAGAGTAGTAATTATTTGCTTGCCGTCATTGATTTAGGTATTTGTAAGCGAATTTGTTCGTCGTATTTAACTAAACACAAATTCGGACGAAACATGCCTATGTCGATTGGCTCGGATTAATCCCCCGAGCAAGGCCGACCCAAGCAAACTCACCAAGACCAACAACTTGAACGGGGGCCCCTTGAAGCTTCGAATCGTATTGGCTGACGATCATCCTTTCGTACTCCTAGGGATGAAAGGGCTCTTTGCCGCAGACCACGGAATGGAGGTCGTCGGCGAGGCGAATAATGCGAGCACGTTGCTGGCCGAGCTCGCCGTCACGCCATGCGACGTTTTGGTCACAGACTTTGCCATGCCCGAGCCGGGAGTCGATGCAAATGACGGCCTTCGTCTCATCCGCAAGGTGCGTCAGGAGTTCGCGGACATCAGCATCGTCGTGCTCACCAGCGTAAGCAACGTCGCGATCCTGCGCTCGATTTTGAACGCTGGCGCCATGAGCCTCGTCAGCAAGGCCGAGCCGATCGAACTCGTGGGGACGGCCGTGCGGCATGCGAGCGTCGGACGTCGCTTCGTCAGCGCGTCGTTTGTCGCCGCGCTCGCGGAGGCGGGAACGGAGACCGACTTTTCCGATGAGGAACCGCGGCTTTCTCCGCGAGAGATCGAAGTCGTTCGCTTGTTTGCCAAAGGTCATTCAATTACGGAGATCGCGAAAGAACTCGAGCGCGATGTCCGCACCGTTAGTCGTCAGAAACGCGATGCGATGAATAAGCTCGGTGTAAGAAATGACCCCGGATTGTTCGCCTTTGTTCGCGCACGCGGACTGGGATGATTATTTCGATTTGCTTTTTTCATTTCGGATGCCTCTTATGTATCTAAATGCTTCGATATCCGATGCTTCCGTTTCATTTTTGGATTCTGAGTCGAATCCGCAATACGAGAAGAGGTTTGAGTCAATGGAGTTCGGGAACGGGAGCCAAGTGTTCTCGCACGCTAAACGGATAAGACTGGCGATAGCGGATGATCATCCCCTCGTCATCCTTGCAATCGAGCGTTTTGCCGGGAATTTTCCCAGTGTGGAAGTGGTAAGTCGCAACGCAAATTCGACACAGCTCGAAGAGTCGCTCGCTCGAGGCGAATGTGACGTAGCGATTATCGACTTCTTCATGCCGGGCGGGCGCTATGGCGACGGCATCGAGTTGATACAGCATATTGCGAACCGGTATCCCGAGGTCCGCATTGTCGTCCTGTCTCGCAATGACGACGCCACGGTCGTCAAACGTGCACTGGAAGCGGGCGCGCATGCGTTCCTGAGCAAAGAGGACAGACTCGACCTGATTTACGTGGCCATCGTTTCGGTCATCGCCAATGAGACTTACCTCGGACCAGGAATTCGTAGAACGCTGGCGCTCGCTGACGCCGAAAGTCACGCACGTTTCATTCGGCAGAAACTAACGAGCCGCGAACTGGAAGTGATTGAACGTTATGCGCGAGGCGCGAACGTCACAGAGATCGCCAAGGACCTCGGCCGTAGCGTGAAGACGATCAGCGCACAAAAGTGCGCGGCCATGCGAAAGCTCGATTTATCGACTGACGCTGATTTGTATCGATTTATCTCGGACAGCGGATTGATCTAGGCGGATTGCGCCGCGCAGAGGGCGCGTAGTCAATCGAGGCCGGCAAGGAGACAGCGCGCAGTCGATTGACGACTGTTGCGCACCGGACCAACCTCAACAGAACGCACAAACAATGAGAACAAAAACGCTTAAAAGGGCGATTGTTGCGGACGACCATCCGGTCGTCATCAAAGGCATTCAAAGCTTCCTGGAGCGCCACGGCGCGATACGCGTGGTCGCGACTGCTCGAGACACATTGGAGCTTGCCGAAGCAGTCGATACGACTCCGTGCGACTTCGTTTTCTCGGACATCGGCATGCGCGGCATCGACGGCGAAAGCAGTTCGATCGGCTTTCTCCGGCGGTTGGCGTGGCAGGAAAGTCGCCCGAAGGTCATCGTCCTCACGATGATTTCGCACACGCGAATGTTGGCGGGCCTCGTTCAACTCGGCGTGGACGGCGTGATCGACAAGCGCGACGGACTCGAATATTTGCTCGACGCGATATCGGTGGTCGAGGCGGGTGGCTGCTTCCTTTCACCCTGCGTGGAGGCGGCGGTCAGGCATATGTCGGGGACGTCGCCGGCGCGCGCGGGCGTATTGAGTCGACGCGAGTGGGAAGTGTTCCAACTCTACGCGCGCGGCCTTCTGATTCAGGAAATCGCGGATCACTTCGGGCGAAGCCGCAAGACGATTGCAACGCAAAAGCGAAGCGGCATGCGCAAGCTGGGCCTCGAAAGCGAAGAGGAACTGGTTGCAGATCTGCAGAAGGTCTGCCTGATCTGAAACGTCGCGGCCACCGGTCGTGCGGAATCTCGGAGCAAATTGGGACGGTTCTGATTCGATTCTGACAGGTTGCGGGTCAGACTCAACTCATTTGGTTTGACAGGCAGGCGCGAAGCGCAGGGGCACTCATCCGCCAAAAACGGCGAATTGACTTCTTCGTGGGCTTGCCCAGCCGGCCAGGTAACTTTTTGTGGCCGGAGTCGCCGTACCGAGGGGTTCGAATTGAGATTTTTGTTCGCGCGTTGTTTGCTTCTTCTCAGCTTCATGGGCATGATCGCGCCGCTGTCCAGCCAAGCGGCCGAGCCGCGTAGTCACACCAGCACGTCGCAGCTAACCGCTGATGTTCTCGCCGAACCGAAGAGCGCGGCAGTCCCGTTCAAACTCGATGAACCGGAGCGCAGTTACTTGCGGACGCTGGAGCCGATCGTCGTCGGGTTGGTCGAAGCGTCGGGCGAGTCCGCCGATGAGTCGCTTCAGCGGCCAGAAGCGCCACTGGAAGCAGTCGAGAAAATGCTCGGCGTCACGTTCAAACCGCAGCACTTCAACGATTGGGCGAAGGCCGCGTCGGCATTTCAACGGGGCGAGATCGATATGATCGGCGCGTCGAGCACGCCGGGAAAGCTGAACTATGCCATGCACTCCGAGTTACAGCCGCTCGACCTGCTGATCAGGCGAGCGTTGGCGCAATCCTCGGCGACGCAATCGGCCGCCGCGCAGACGGCTGAACCAGCCGTCTGGAGCATCACGGCATTGCGCCTGATGCCGGCGCTCATCGGCATTGCCGCAGTGTTGTTCGTCACGCTTCGCGCCTTTATTCGACTGCAACAGGAGATGAACCGACGTGTGGAAACGGAGCAGCGTCTCGGTACGCAACTCAGTTTCCAGCAAACGATGATGGAGGTGGTTCCGTATCCGCTCGTCGCGAAGGACATGCAAAACCGCTACATCACGGTGAATCGTGCCTTTGAGGAGGCGCTCGGGGTGCGGCGGGAAGACGTCATCGGGCGCACGAGTCTCGAAGTGACGGCGTGGGGCGACGCGCATAGCCGCGTGCTACACGAACTGACCAGTATGACGCTGGCCTCCGGCCAACGACATGAAGTCGAAGCGGAATTCTCCGACAACCAGGACCACCCGCGCTGCGGCCTTTTCTGGACCGGCGCGTTCACGGAGTTGAACGGGGAGCGAGCGGGTGTCGTGGGCACGATGATCGACATCACCGATATCCGCGATGCCGAAACGCGCGCGCGGCAAACCGAGCGCCGACTTCACGACGTGACGCGGTCGCTGCCAGCCGTCGTGTTCCAGTTGCGCCGCGCGAGCGACGGCACGTACAGCCTTCCCTATATTGACGGCGATACCCGGCAGTTGCTCGCTTTGGACGTCCTCGCTCTGGCCGATGATCCGATTCACGCACTGACGCGCATTCACGCCGAGGACAGCGCGCGTCTGCTCGAAGAAATCGAAGCGTCGGCGCGCACGCTCGAGCCGCTGCATACCGAGTTCCGCTCGACCGTAGAAGGGATTACGCGCTGGATTCGCGCCGACCTCGTCGCGCATCGTGAAGACGATGGCGCCGTCGTATGGAGTGGCTATTGGGCCGATGCGAGCGTGGAGCATGCCCGTGCAGACGAACTCGCTCGCGCGCGGGATATCGCCGAAGCGGCATCGCGCGCGAAGGACGACTTCCTGGCCATGATGAGTCACGAAATCCGCACGCCGATGAACGGCGTTCTGGGGCTCGTTGAAGTACTCGAGAACACGTCGCTGAATTCCGATCAGTCCCAGATGCTCGGCATGATTCAGGATTCCGCGAGTGCGCTCCTGCAGATCCTGGACGATCTTCTCGACTATTCGAAGATCGAGGCCAACCGGTTGACGATCGAATCGACTCCGATCGATTTGCGCGAACTCGTGGACAGCGCCGTAGGTCTGCTTGCCGGAAGGGCGCATGAAAAGGGTCTGCGCGTGCGTGTCGACGTGGCGCCGGAAGTGGCAGCGACAGTCAGAGGCGATAGCGTGCGCCTGAGGCAGGTTCTCTTCAACCTGATGAGCAACGCGATCAAGTTCACGATCAGAGGCGATGTCGCCCTCCACGTGCGCGCGGTCGAGCAACGCGCGTCGGAACAGGTCATCGAACTGTGTGTAAAGGACACCGGCATCGGGATTGCCGCGGAGGCTCAACAAAACCTCTTCGAGCCATTCGTGCAAGCGGAGGCTTCCACGACGCGCCGTTTCGGCGGTACCGGGCTCGGACTGACTATCTGCAATCGTCTCGTCGCGTTGATGGGCGGCACGATGAGTCTCGAAAGCGCGGTCGGCGTCGGAACTGCGATGACCGTTCGTCTCACGATGCCGGTCGAAACCTTGCGGTATCAGATCGACGGATTGCGTGGCAAGCGCGGCATCGTCGCGATCGAAGACGACCACGTGGCGGCTGCTCTCATGCATTACGGCGAGGCGCTCGGTCTGGAGTTTCAGCGTTACACGCCCGATGAACTCGCGCGATCGGAGCCTGAGTCGCTCAAATACATCGAGATCGTCTTTCTGAGCGATACGCGCACGCTCGCGTCTCCGCTCGGATCGCGCGTGATTCACGTGACCGAAAAGCCAAAGCCGACCGGATACCGAATCCTCGAAGACGACATCCGCGTAAGCGTCAATCCGATATCGTGGCATGGGCTCGGCGCGGCTTGCGTTGCCGCATTGACCGGCATGCCGCAGATCGCATCGGGACTCACGCTCTGCCACGAAGCGAAGATGGCGGCGCCGGACCGGGAAGACGCGCTGCGCAGCGGCAAACTCGTGCTCGTGGCCGAAGATCATCCGGTGAACCAGGAACTGATCCGCAATCAGCTTTCGCTACTCGGATTTGCCTGTGACGTCGTGCACGATGGCGCTGAGGCGCTCGCTGCGTTGGCGGACACGCGCTATGGTTTCCTGATCACGGACTGCCACATGCCGAACATGACGGGCTACGAACTCGCGCGTCGCATCCGGGCCGATGAAGTTGGCACGGCGCGCCGCCTGCCGATTCTCGGCATCACGGCGAGCACCGCGCCCGACGAGTTGCAGAAGTGCCGCGATGCGGGCATGGATGACCGTCTCGTGAAGCCGACCCGGCTCGCTACTTTGCGCGAGCATCTGAACCGCTGGTGGGTGAACGCTAGCGCCGCGCCTGACTCTCGCACGCAATCACCGCAAGTTGCCGTCGTGCGGCCGCGCGATGATGACGAACTCGATCTGAGCGCGATGGCTCAACTGTGGGGTAGTGAAACGACAGTGAAGGCGTTGCTGGACGCGTTCGTATCGTCGTTCCGCGAAGATCTCGTGGCGCTTCGGTCGTTGCTGGATCGTGGCACGGTGGATAATCTGCGGGATTGGCATCATCGTGTCTTCGGTGCGGCCAGTGTTCTGCAGTATCGGCCGCTGCTTGCCGCACTGGAGGAATTTCGTCGCGATCTGCACGTGAAGACCCGCGACGCGCGCCGTCGCGAAGGATTTGCGCTGATCGCACGATGCGAAGAACTCGTCGAGCGCATCCACGCGCAAGGCGCCGCGATTCTTTGATCGGGCCACGCCGCGTGGCACCGCCGTCTTCCTATTTCGGCAATGCTCCGGAATCCGCTTCGACTGATTCGCGGTCGCGGAAGTAGGCCAGCGCGAAATCCACAAATGAACGCGTCTTGGCCGGCACATGTCGGCGTCCCGGGTAGACGATCGAAACTTCCTTGTCTGCGTCCTTGAGGGCGTAGCCCGGCAGCAGGCGCACGAGTGATCCCGTTTCGATATCCTGCGTTACATAGCTCTCCGGCAGTACCGCAATGCCCATTCCGGAAAGCGCCGCTTGCCGCAACATGTGCGAGCTGTTCACTGCGTATGCCGGATCGAGCGCGACGCTTTCCTCCACACCTGATGGTCCGACAAAAGACCACGTCGATCCGTGTATGTCCGCGGACGGTGCAAGAAACTCGTGCGATGCCAGCAATGCCGGCCGGACAGGCGTGCCGCGCCGCGAAAGATACGCCGGCGATGCAACGAGCACTGACGCCACTTTGACCAACGGACGGTTGATCAGCATGCCGCTGTTGACGAGATGCGGGACGACGATGCCGACGTCGAAGCCTTCCGCAACGAGATCGACTGGACGATGAAGCAGCGTCAGACGCAGCTTCACGTTCGAGTAGCGCTCCATGAATTCTCGCAGCATCGGCGTGAGTCCAAGCAACGAAAAGGACGCCGATGCCACCAGCTTGAGCGTGCCTGTGGGATCCACGGAACTGGTCCCCACCGATGCCTCTATCGCCTCGATTTGCTCGAATACCGCGCGGCAGCCTTCTGCATACGCGCGACCGGCTTCTGTCAACGAGACGCTGCGCGTCGTCCTGTTCAGCAAGCGCGTGTTGAGATGCACTTCGAGCAGCGACACGTAGCGCGTTATCACGGCGTTGGAGAGATCGAGCGCGGCGGCGGCGCGACCGAACGACTCGGTTTCCGACACCTTCAGAAAGACGCGCATCGCTTGAAGTTGATTCATTGAGAGAGCGTGTGAGAAGCGCCTTTCGACGCTTCGAGTATGTGAATCGATGCAAGCGGCTGGATCGCAGCTTCGCGTGCGCGATCTTAGAGTGCGGTGACACGCCTGAAAATCGGAAGGTTCTGATCCGGACCCGCTGTCTCAATGCAGCCACTGTCGCATGTATGCAACTCAACGGTCGCGAGGCGCTGGCGATACACGCGTGATCTGATCTGTAAGTCCTCGTGGCCTAAGTGTTTATCCATATTGAAATTGCACTTTTCGAATTATTCAAAAAGGCTTTTGTGTTTCGTTCGGCGGTTTCTCAAAAAGACCGGGCAATAAACTTTGTCGTGCCGAATATCGGTGCTGAGCTAAACGAGCGAAGAGGCACATTCAGCTCGACAGGCGTTCGGCCTGAAGCAACCCATCGAGTCCCACGACTCAGCAAAGGAATACGCATGAAAAAGAATTTGATCGTCACGGCCATTGCAGCTTTGGCCGCATCGTTCGCAGGCGCTGCCAACGCAGAGAGCAGCGTCACGCTGTATGGTTTGGTCGACGCAGGCTTCACGTACGTGAACAACGTGCAGGCTCCCGAGGTTGCTGATCACTTCAAGAACAACTCGTTCAGCATGACGGGCAACAATGTTCAGATGAGCCGTTGGGGTCTGCGCGGTGCGGAAGACCTGGGCGGCGGCATGAAGGCGATCTTCACGTTGGAGAACGGCTTCGACGTCGCCAACGGCGGCTCGCTGGGCGGCAATGGCTTTAGCCGTCAGGCATTCGTCGGTCTGTCGACGAATGCAGGTACGGTGACGCTGGGTCATCAGACCGACTCCGTGGTCGACTACCTCGGCCCGCTGAGCGCGACCGGCACTTGGGGCGGCACGTACTTCGCACATCCGGGCAATCTGGATAACCTGAACGGCGATGCGTTCCGTGAAAACAACTCGATCAAGTTCCAAAGCGCGAACTACGCTGGCTTCTCGTTCAGCGGTCTGTACGGCTTCTCGAATGCCGCAGGCAGCTTCGCGGCAAACCGCGCGTACAGCATCGGTGCAGGCTACGCAAACGGCGGCCTGAAGCTCGGCGCAGCATACATGCAAGCGAACGGCATGAACACGAACGCAGGCCCGACCGCGGGTGCGATCGTTGGTGGCCCGACGACTGTGCCGAACCAAGACCTCATCTTCGCCGATCGTCAGCGCACGTTCGGTGCAGGCGGCAGCTATTCCGTCGGCGCTATGACGTTCGGTGCGATTTGGACGCAGACTCGCCAGAATGACAATGTGCCGGGTACGGGTTCGAACATCGTCAACAACTACGAAGTGAACGGTCGTTATGCTCTGACGCCGGCGCTCTCGCTTGGCGCCGCCTACACGTTCACGAACGCCAAGTTCGCGCAAGAGGAAGGCGACTCGACCCGTGTTCGCTTCCACCAGTTCGGCGTGCAGACGGACTACGCTCTGTCCAAGCGCACGGATATCTATGCTGAAGGCTTGGTGCAAATCGCCAGCGGCTTGCCGGAAGGTGTAACGCCGAACGCAGGCATCAGCGGCGTCGCCTTGTCCTCGAGCAGCCGTCAGGTTGTCGTGTCGACGGGTATCCGTCACCGCTTCTAAAGCCATCGGAGAAGTACCGAGCTTTAGCTAGCTAGAAAAAGGGCGCCGCGAGGTGCCCTTTTCGCATGTGTGTCTCTCGCAACCCAAGCGAAATGCACCCCGCATCCGGATGCTCTACCATGGCGATGCGGTCATCGCACTGAAAGATACGCTGCCCGCCAAAACAGGAGAGGAACAATGACCTCGACATGCAGACCACATGTACGCTGGATGACCGTTCTGATGCTCGCCATTCTCGCCTCGGGCGCCGCACGAGCCGACACCGTCGCCCTGAAAGCCAATCTCCAGCCTTCGAGCGAAGTCCCGCCGCGCGTAAGCAAAGGCCACGGTACCGTGGACGCGACCTTCGACACCGACACCAAAGTGTTCACCTGGACCGCAACCTACGCCGAGTTATCGGGTCCCGTGACGATGGCTCATTTCCACGGCCCCGCGCCTGTCGGTCAGAACGCGAAAGTGCAGGTGCCTATCGACAAGAAAGCGCTCGCGAGCCCCATGAAAGGACAGGCGACGCTATCGGATCAGCAAGTCAGCGATCTGATGACAGGGCAGTGGTACTTCAACATCCACACGCAGGAAAATCCGACCGGCGAGATTCGTGGTCAGGTAATGCCGGCGAATTGACGCGCGCAAGCGGGATCGATCGACGATGAGCTGGCAAAGCGCCCTCGCTTGCTGGGCAGTACGTAGGCGCATGCGCCCGCACAGCGCGAAGTCAGAACTCGACGTCGAACTGGCGCGAAGTTACGCATCACGTCGAATCTGGTCGCCGCGCGTGCCGAAAGGCTGGCGGCTCGATATCCGCGAGACGAGCGACGAAGACGCACCACGCGGCGAATGGCTCACACCGCCGACGAATCCACGCGCAACCATTCTCTACCTGCATGGCGGCGGCTATTATTTCTGCTCGCCGCGCAGTCATCGCGCCATCACGTTCGGATTGGCCACACGGTCAAATGCGAGTGTCTTTTCGCTCGATTACAGTCTTGCGCCCGAAAATCGCTTTCCTGCGGCGCTCGACGATAGCGTCGCCGCATACCGTCGATTGCTCGGAGACGGCGTTCCCGCGCAATCAATTGCGATAGCAGGGGACTCAGCCGGCGGCGGTCTCGCGCTCGCGACGCTTCTCGCGCTACGCGACGCGGGCGATCCGCTTCCCGCGGCCGCAGTGCTATTTTCGCCGTGGACCGATCTGACCTGTAGCGGCGAGTCGATGCGGACCAACGACGGCCGCGATCCGATGTATCACGCGTCGGTATTTCCTCGGGTGGCCGCGCAGTATCTCGGTTCAGCCGATGCGCGAAATCCCTACGCATCGCCCGTATTCGGCGAGTTCGAAGGCTTGCCGCCGCTGTTGATTCAGGTCGGCGACACCGAACTCTTGCTGGATGATTCGACTCGCATCGCGACGAAAGCACGCGCGGCCGGCGTGCGTGTCGAACTGGATATCTGGCGCAACGTCCCGCATATCTTCCAGATCTGGACGCCGTTCATGCCCGAAGCACGCGATGCGCTCGCGCACGCCGCCGCGTTCATCGACGGCGCAATCTCGGCGCGCCAGACTCATCTTCCGCCCATGACCTCGATCGTCTGATAGGCCCGCTCGACGGCCGACGCGCCATAGCGCCGCTCCAGCCTGCGCACGGTGAAATGCCCATGCGCCATCTGCTGAAAGTGGTCGATGAACACCGTGTTGACCATCGCGCCGAGCACCGCGCCGATCGCCGGAATGGACTTCGCGGCCACCTGTTCGCTGACCTGCACCGAGAACCTCGAGGCGATCGTCTGCAAGAATTTGAGCAGCGCCGTCGATCCATGACTGCCGAGTCCCTTCGCGGCGATTTCGTTGGTCGCGCGCGAAACCGACTGCGCGAGCGCGCCGCGCACGATGAAGTAGCCGATATCGGCGTTGTCATCGCTGGCTTTGGCGCCGCCCATGCCGAGCACCATCATGCATTGCAATTGAGTCTCCACGCGATGCACGTCCTCGCCCTCGCTACGCGCGATATCGCAGATCGAGCGGAACATCAGCGTTGTCGTCACCGGCAATTCGACCGGCAATGCGAACAGCCCGAACGCGCCGCCCGCCGCGCCGGTCGTCGCGACGGCCAGCTTGTGCATCAGGTTGTGCGGCTTGTCGGGCGGCGGCGCGAGGAGCGAATCGGACGGCGCGCTCTTGCCGATCGTGCGCAACGCGAGCTGGAGGCACTTTTTCAGCGCGAGTTGCGTCGCTTCATCGACTTTGTCCTGCGCGGCCGCCGGCATGCGTCCCATCAGCTTTTCGATGGGCGCGCCGACGACGCTCGCCAGCTTCATCGTCAGCGACGGACTTTCCAGGGCTTCCTTCGCGCGGGTCAGGGCCGCGAAATCTTCGGTCGTGAGCGGCGAGGTAATGATCGGCGTCGGTTCCATGCGATGTCTTCTGTCCGGTAAATGGTGAATTGCCACGAAAATTAGAGTGCCTCACCGTGCTATGATTCCATTTCCGTTGACTAGTCAATTATTGCGCTTACAAAAATGGCCGTTCACACAGCCGCGCATCATTCCAGCGGACAGGTTTTGCCTTTCCGCGAATCCCTCATGGCGATGCTGGGCGTCTCGTTCGTCACGATGCTCGTCGCGCTCGATCAAACGGTGGTCGGCACCGCGTTGCCGACGATCGTCGCCGAGCTTAAAGGCTTCGATCTCTATGCGTGGGTCGCCACGTCGTATCTTCTGACTTCCGTCATCACTGTGCCGATTTTCGGCCGGCTCGGCGATTACTACGGCCGCAAGCCCTTCGTGATCGCGTCGATCGTCGTGTTCACCGTCGCGTCCGTGCTCTGCGGCCTCGCCAACAGCATGATGTTCCTCGTGCTCGCGCGCGGGTTGCAGGGCATCGGCGGCGGGATGCTCGTCGGCACTGCGTTCGCGTGCATCGCCGATCTCTTTCCGGACAACGTCGTGCGCCTGCGCTGGCAAGTGCTGATGAGTTCGGCGTTCGGCATCGCCAACGCGGTCGGACCGACGCTCGGCGGTTTTCTCACGCAATACTACGGCTGGCGCTCGGTGTTTTACGTGAACCTGCCCGTGGGCGTGGTCTCGCTCTTTTTCGTGTGGCGCTTTCTGCCGCATCTGCGCCACGTTGCGCATGAAGGCAAGATGCGCCTCGACTGGCCCGGCGCCGTGCTCATCGCGGTGGCGCTCGGCGCATTGCAATTGTTCGTCGAAATGTTGCCGAAGCACGGCGTCAGTGCCGAGAGCGTCGCGCTGCTCGCGATGAGCGTCGCTGCCGGCATCGCGCTGTGGAAGTGGGAAATGCGCTGCGACTACGCGATTCTGCCCGTCGACATGTTCCGCAACAAGGCGCTCGCCGCGCTCTTCACGCTCGCGATTCTCGGTGGCTTCACGATGTTCTCGCTGCTGTTCTATGCGCCGTTGCTGTTTCAGGGCGGCTTCGGCTTGTCGCCTAAGGACGCGGGCATCGTGATCACGCCGCTTGTCGTGTTCATCACGATCGGCAGCATCGTGAACGGGCGCATCGTCACGCGTCTGAAGAACGCCAATCTGATGCTGTATGTCGGCTTCGCGTTGCTCGCCGTGTCGTGTCTGGGTATCGTCGTCGCCACGCACAACATGCCGCGCTCGATGTTGCTCGCGATCATGGTGCTCGGCGGCCTGGGCCTCGGCTTCGTGATGCCGAATCTCACCGTGTTCGCGCAGCAGACGGCAGGGCGCGCGCATCTCGGAATCGCGACCGCGTTGCTGCAATCGCTGCGCATGATCGGCGGGATGATCGGCACCGCGCTCACCGGTACGCTCGTGAGTCATCTGTACGCGAGCGGCGTGAATCTCGCGCTCGAACGAGATCACGCGCTGCGCTGGGCCGGCGATCTCTCCGATCCGCAGATTCTCATCAACCGCGAAGGACAGCAGGCGCTGCTTTCGCAACTGACTGCCTCTGGTCACAACGGCGCGATGTTGCTCGAAGCCGCGCGCGAGGCGCTCGTCGCCGCGATTCACATCGGCCTGGCGCTGGCGGCGCTGGTCGCGGTGGTGTCGCTGTGGCAGTCGCGCCGCGTTCCGCCGGTGCGCCTGAAAGGGCCGCAGGAACCCGTCATCCTCGCCGAATGACTACGGAAATCGAAAGCATGAATGAACAGGACCGTATCGCCGTGGTGCAGCAGTTCGGGCGCACGTATCGCGCGTTCATGTCGGCGTTCGAAGCGGCCGTCGGCCAGCCGATGCCGCGCTGGCGCATTCTGCTCGCGTTGCACGAGCACGCGGGCGTGCTGTCGCAGAAGCGACTCGTCGAACGTCTGAAGGTGGACCCGGGTGCGCTGACGCGGCAACTGAAGACGCTGGAAGGACTCGGCTGGATCGTGCGCAGCGTCGATGCACGCGACAACCGCGTGTCGAATGTCACGTTGACGGCGCAAGGGCGCGCGATGGCCGAAGAGAGCCTGCCGCGTCGCAACGCGTTTCTGCACGACACGATGGCCTCGCTGCCCGATGAGGCGATCGAAGCATTGTCGAGCGCGCTTCACATGTTCGAGCGACGCATTCAGGAAGTCGCGGCCGCGAATGCGTCACAAGCGGCCGCCGTCGAAGAAAAAGCTTAAAAGAACGTTTCGATCACTTCGGTGACGCGATACTTCGGATCGACGACGAGAACCTGACGCCACTTGTCGAAGGTCAGGCACGGGTGCGAGATGTCGAACGCAATCATGTCGCCGACCTTCACGTCGTCGCCCGGCTTGATCCGCAGGTACGCGTGCTGGTCCATCAGGCCGAAAATCTCCCAGCCTTCGTCGGGCGAAACATCGCGCGGCGCTTCATTGCCCGGACGATAATGCTTCGCCGGCTCGGGCATGCCCGCATCGAACGCGGAGTCGCGCTTGCCGAGCCCGATGATCGCGCGATCCGGCTCGGGAATCGACTGCACATACGCCCACAACTGCAGCGCCGGCTTCAAACCTTGCCCCATCTTTTTCGCGATCGGATTGCGCGCGAAGATTTCGTTCTGCGCCTTCTTGTAGATGCCGACGTCATGCGTCAGATAGCAGCCCGGACGCAGCACGACTTCGATCGCGTCGCTGTTGGCCTTCGCGAATTCGTCGGCGACGACGTCATACCACGCCGATCCCGCGCCCGAGAGAATCGCGGGCTTGCGCGCGATCTTGCCTTCTGCGATCAGCTTGCGCGTCGTATCGACGGCGCTTTGCAGGAACTCACGAACTTTCGTTTCGTCCTGCAGCACGCCTTCATACAATTCGATGCCCGCGAGTTCGATCGTGCCCTGCCAGCGCGCGATCGCGGCGAGCACCGCATCGCGCTGCGCGTCGTCGCGCACGCCGGTGCGTCCGCCCGGCACGCCGAGCTCGATCAGCACGTTCAGCTTCTTGCGTACCGAGCTGAAGAATTCGCCAAGCTGGTCGACGCCATCGGCTGAATCGACCAGACAGAAAAACTCGAAATTCGGATCGGTGAGCAACTCGGCGATCATGCCCATGTTGCGTTTGCCGACGAGCTGATTCGCCATCAGGATGCGATGCACGCCGCCGCGATACGCCGCGCGCACCTGATGCGCGGTCGCGAGCGTGATACCCCACGCGCCGGCGTCGAGCTGACGGCGAAAGAGCTGCGGTGCCATCGTCGTCTTGCCGTGCGGCGCGAGCTTCACGCCGTACTCGCCGACGAACGCCTGCATCCATTTCAGGTTGTGCTCGATGCGATCGGAATAGAGCACGGCGGCGGGCAGACTCACGTCCTCTTCGAGCAGACTCCATTGCAGGCGCGACGCGTCGTTCAACTGGATGCTCGTGCCCGGCACCATGCCGAGACCCTTGCCGAACGGGTCGATCGTCGCGTTCTGATAGTTTGTAACTTTCATGTGCTACTACTCCATCGTCCGTTTAAATAAGCCCTGTGCACGACTCGATGCGCATCAGAGTTGACGGTGCTATGTTAACCAAAGTAGCATCCGCGATGGAAATGTTATTTAGTAACACGGCCATCACGTAAACCCGCAACCCGATATGAACGGCCACGCCGACATGCTCAGTTTCGACATCGTCGCACGCATCGCGGAGCGCGCGCCCGAGTTGCGCAGCGCCGAGCGCAAGGTCGCCGCGCTGATTCTCGACGACCTGACGGGCGCATCGCGCGCGAGCATCGGCGCGCTGGCCGACAAGGCGGAAGTGAGCATCGCCACCGTGACGCGTTTCGCGAAGGCGGTCGGCTGCGTGGACGTGCGCGAACTGAAGCTCCGGCTCGCGCAGGCGGCCGCGGTCGGTCAGCGCTTCCTGAGGCGCGAGCCCGATGCCGTGCCCGACTCGCTCGCCGCGCGCATCTTCGAGGAAGTGCAGGCGACGCTGGCGCAGAACCAGGGCGCGCTTGCGGCGTCGCCGATCGCCGAAGCCGCGGACGCGCTCGCCGCGGCATCGATGATCTATGTGTTCGGCATGGGCGGCGGTTCGACCGCGCTCGCCGACGAGATGCGCTTTCGCCTCGTGCGGCTCGGCCGGCCGGTCGCGTCGTATCAGGATGGGCTGTTGCAGCGGATGGTCGCGTCGACGTTATCGAAGGAACATGTGGTGGTTGCGCTATCGGTGACGGGGCAGACACCGGAGATGGTCGAAAGCTGTCAGCTCGCGAAGCAGTACGGCGCGCGCGTGATCGCGCTGACCGCGCCCGCGTCGCCGCTCGGCGCGCTCGCGGACTGGCTGATTCCGGTGATCGCGATCGAATCCGACTTCATTTACAAACCGTCGTCGTCCCGCTACGCGATGATGATGGCGCTCGATTTGCTCGTCACCGAACTGGCGGTCAAGCAGGCGGATCACAGCCGCGAACTGTTGCGCCGCATGAAACACGCGCTCGATTCGCATCGCGGCGGCGGCGAGCGTCAACCCTTGGGAGACTGATCATGGAATCGTTGAAAGCCGACACGCTGATCGTCGGCGCGCGCCTGATCGACGGCACGGGCGCGCCCGCCGTCGAGCGCGATGTTGCCGTGCGCGACGGGCGCATTGTCGCGATCGAGGCGCCAGGCGGCCTGTCCGGCTGGAGCGCCGACGAAACCTTCGACGCCGAGGGCAAAGTGCTCGCGCCCGGTTTCATCGACGTCCATACGCACGACGACACGCACGTGATCCGCTCTCCGCAGATGATGCCGAAGATCACGCAGGGCGTGACGACGGTGATTGTCGGCAATTGCGGGATCAGCGCGTCGCCGGTCACGCTGAAGGGCGATCCGCCCGATCCGATGAACCTGCTCGGCGACGCCGCCGCGTTCAAGTATCCGACCTTCGCCGCGTATGTCGATGCGGTCAACGAAGCGCGTCCGGCGGTGAATGTCGGCGCTTTGATCGGGCATACGGCGCTGCGCAACAATCATATGGATCGGCTGGATCGCGCGGCCAGCGGGGATGAAGTCGCGGGCATGCGCGCGCAGCTCGAAGAAGCGCTGGAAAACGGCGCGCTCGGCTTGTCGAGCGGGCTCGCGTACGGATCGGCGTTCAGCGCGCCGCCGGAGGAAGTGCAGGCGCTGGCCGAGCCGCTGGCGAAAGCGGGCGCGCTCTACACGACGCACATGCGCACCGAATTCGACGCGATTCTCGACGCGATGGACGAGGCGTATCGCGTCGGCCGTCATGCGCGCGTGCCGGTGGTGATTTCGCATCTGAAGTGCGCGGGGCCGTCGAACTGGGGGCGCAGCACGGAAGTGCTGAAGTCGATCGAGACGACGCGCGACGGCCAGCCGGTCGGCTGCGATTGTTATCCGTACAACCGCAGTTCGTCGACGCTCGATCTGAAGCAGGTGACCGGCGACATCGACATCACGATCACATGGTCGACGCCGCATCCGGAAATGGCGGGCAAGCTGATCCGCGAAGTCGCCGACGAATGGAAGGTCAGCCAGCAGGACGCGGCGAAGCGCCTGCAGCCGGCGGGCGCGGTGTATCACAACATGTCGGAAGACGACGTGCGGCGTATCCTCTCGCATCCCGCGACGATGATCGGCTCCGACGGCTTGCCGAACGATCCGCTGCCGCATCCGCGTTTGTGGGGCGCGTTTCCGCGCGTGCTCGGCCATTACGCGCGCGACACGTCGCTGATGCCGCTCGAAGAAGCCGTGCGCAAGATGACGAGCCTGACGGCGCGGCGTTTCAGTCTGGCCGAGCGCGGCGAGGTGAAGGTCGGATATCACGCGGATCTGGTCGTGTTCGATCCGGAGCGTGTGCGCGATGCCGCGACGTTCGCGAAGCCGCAGCAGGCGGCGGACGGCATCGACGCGGTTTGGGTAAATGGCGTTTTGACGTATCGCGAGCAAGCCGTGACCGGCGCGCGCGCGGGACGTTTCGTGGCGCGCGGCGCGGCATCGAAGCTCGATGCGCAGGGCGCGTTTTGAATTCTTGGGCTATTGAAAAAGGAGCAGGACGATGAAGCGTTATGGCGTGGAAGGTGGCAAGGGACAAGGCGGCGCGCACATGCCGTTCGCACGCGCGGTTCAGGCGGATGGCTGGCTGTTCGTGTCGGGCCAGACGCCGATGGAAAACGGCGAGGTGATCAACGGCGGCATCGTCGAGCAATCGCACAAGGCGATTCAGAACGTGATCGCGATTCTGAAGGAAGCTGGTTACGGCACGGAAGATGTCGTGCGCTGCGGCGTGTGGCTGGACGATCCGCGCGATTTCGCGTCGTTCAACAAGGTGTTCAAGGAGTATTTCGGCGCGAATCCGCCGGCGCGGGCTTGCGTGGTGTCGTCGATGGTGATCGACTGCAAGGTCGAGGTGGATTGCGTGGCTTATAAGAAGGGGTAAGCAATCGCGGCGTTTTTTTATGGCGAAAGCGCACCGACGCGAGGCGGGATTTTTTGGCCGGATCCCGTGTTCGCGGTGGTCTATTAGCACTGCCCCTCCCCGGGGCGGGGGTCACTTTCTTTGCTGCTGCAAAGAAAGTAACCAAAGAAAGCAGCTCGTTTAAGCCCACGGTCACACGCACGTTGGCCATGCTTGCCAGCCCGCGGTGGCACTCGCCTAAGTGTCGCCCTCATAGGCCCTATCGAGCTTGGCTCGCGCACGGTCTGCCGCCCCAAATGTTTTGACGTGCCGGTTCAGCACGAAAGAGCATCGGCACAGCGCTGCGCGCTGCCGTTGGGTATACAAGGGAAACCATCGAATCGCGTGTGCGGTGAGATGGCGGCGTTAGCAAGAAGGTCCGCGCCGACCCGATTGACCGGTCGGCCGCGAAGCGGGCCGGGGCCATTTGGTGGAACCAGTGACGCAAGCGGTGCGATGTGTCAGACCGTGCGCGAGCCAAGCCCGATTGGGCCTTCGAGGGCGACACTTAGGCGAGTGCCGCCGCGGGCTGGCAAGCATGGCCAACGTGCGTGTGACCGTGGGCGGTGAGAAGCTGCTTTCTTTGGTTACTTTCTTTGCAGCAGTGTATGGACCGGAGACATAGGTAACAGGTGTGTCAGGACATGGGTAACACATTTAGCTCCTTTTGCCGCGC